>NZ_PQLN01000091.1:0-17255 GCF_002919855.1 Aeromonas sp. ASNIH8
TGTTTCCAGTCAATGACATCTGGTGACGGCAGTTATTGCATTGCAGCACGCGTGGCCGACTTTTCAGGCGACAGCAGGTCTTGTTGGCGCACTCAGGACAGATGAAACCGTTCGGAAAACGCCAAGCAAGCAGCGCGTTTTCGCACTGCGCTTCAGTGCCATAGTCCTTGAAAAAATCAAACAGGCTGTAGCCTTTCTGGAATTGGACTTTGCTTTTGGCCATGATCTCGCACCTCAGTAACTGTACGTAAGATCAGTATAGCTCGTGGTGACTGCTAATCATGGGTAATCAGGAAAAGGTAACAAAGCCTCTACAACAGATGGGTATTGGCTTGTAAAAAAAGGCGATATTGTAGTTAATAAGTTGCTGGCATGGATGGGTGCAGTTGGTTATTCAGATTACAATGGCGTAACAAGCCCTGCTTACGATATTTTACGAGCAACAAAAAACATCAATCCAAAATTCTATCATTATCTATTTAGAACAAACCTTGCACAGAGAGAGTTTAAACGGTGGTCTCGTGGAATTATGGAAATGCGTTTACGTTTGTATTTTGATGAACTCGGTCGAATACAAATGCCGATGCCTTGTAAGTTGGAACAAGATAGTATTGTAACTTTTATCGAAAAAATGGAATTCCAGTTTGATGAGTTAACTGATCGTGCCATAAAACAAATTACACTGCTCCAAGAACGTCGCACCGCTCTTATTTCTGCCGCCGTGACCGGCAAGATTGATCTGCGTGGCTGGCAGCCACCCAAGCGCGAGGTGGCGGCATGACTTATGACCTGGCGAATCTATTTTTGAGTGGAGTTTCTGCTCTGACCTCTGTTTATCAGGCCGCGATGGATATATCTGATCGAACAAGGATGCTGAAGAAGGCAGATCATCGATTAGCAATACCATTACAGCGTGGTGGTAAATCTGTGGCTGTTATTGATGGACAGTTACTCAAGGAGTACGACAAGAAAATCCGTCTGGCGGTCGACCAACATATGCTAATGCTTCGAGAGGGGCCCGATATCGCGACTTGTGCCAGGATAGCCGAAGAAGCACAACAGAGTGTTTGCTTCTATCTGCATGAAATCAAACGTCATAATGCGGGACAACTATCAACCAAGAAATTACAGGATTGGTGGGCATCGTATCGCTGCAATGAGCAGTATTGTGGAAGGGACCAAGATCTTACGGAATAGCTATCGAACTCAGGTTCAATGGTTCGAGCTATCCGCCTCCATCCTAAGGTAACTGTGCTCTGACTCTATGGCACTCGCACCTAAGGCCATTCCGCCTATAACGAATTTTTACCGTGGACACCCCAGCCACTCGAATTTATGGACTAAGCATCATGGATAGCAAAGCACGGGAAAGAGCCTTTCAGGATCATATCGTTAACGCATTGCAAGCCAGCGGCTGGCTGGTCGGTGAGTCGGCCAAGTACGACTGCGAGCGGGCGCTCTACCCCGAGGACTTGCTTGCCTATGTGCAGCAGAGCCAGCCTGAAGGCTGGGCCAAGTTCTGCAAGACCTATGGCGAGGAGCCGGAGCGTCATCTGCTCAATGCCGCCGTGCGGGCGCTGGAAGGCCAGGAGCGCGGCACCCTGTGGCTGTTGCGTAACCAGATTGAGGATCGCGGCCATCGCCTGGCTGTGGCGACCTTCAAACCGGACCATGATCTGAATCCTGAGCTCACGACCCGCTATGCCATGAATCGTCTGCGCGTGGTGCCGGAGCTGGTCTACAGCCCCCACGGCTACGATGGGCGGCTGGATCTGACGCTGTTTTTAAACGGCCTGCCGATTGCGACGCTGGAGCTCAAATCCTGCTTCAAACAGAGTCTGGAAAACGCCAAGCAGCAGTACCGCAAGGACAGGCAGCTGAAAACAGCGGGTAAGGTCGAGCCGCTGCTGGCCTTCCGCCGTGGCGCCCTGGTCCATTTTGCCGTGAATCAGTTTGAGGTGGCGATGACCACCAAGCTCGCAGGCGAAAGCACCTATTTTCTGCCCTTTAACCGGGGCACCCGTGACGGTGGCGCCGGTAACGATCAGCCAGAGAGCGGCTATGGCACCGAGTATCTGTGGCAGGAGATCCTGCAACCGGAGGCTCTGCTCAAGATCCTCGGCCGCTATATGCACCTGCATGTGCAGCATGAAGAGGACGATCTGGGGCGCCTCAAGAAGAAAGAGAGCCTGATCTTCCCGCGCTATCACCAGTGGAACGTGGTAGAAACCCTGCTGGGCGCTGTGCGTGACGAGGGCAGTGGCCAGAAGTATCTGATCCAGCACTCGGCGGGCTCCGGTAAATCCAACTCCATCGCCTGGCTGACCCATCAGCTTGCCTCACTGCGCAGCGGTAGCCAGAAACAGTTCGATTCGGTGATTGTCATTACCGACCGCACCGTGCTCGATAGCCAGTTGCAGGAGACCATAGCCCAGTTTGAACATGCCGATGGCGTCATTTCCCGCATCAACCGTGAAGAGGGCGATGGCAGCAAGTCGGCCCAGCTGGCTGGCGCCCTGGCCAACGGCACGCCGATTATTATCGTCACCATTCAGACCTTCCCCTATGTGCTCAAGGCCATCCAGGAAACCACCAGTCTCAAGGGCAGCCGGTTTGCCGTGGTGGCCGATGAAGCCCATTCCAGCCAGACCGGCAAGACTGCTCGCCAGTTGCGCGAGGTGCTGATGGCCGAGCAACTGGATGATGAGGAGGAGCTCTCGGCAGAGGATGTGATCAACCTGACGCTGGCCGCCCGGGCTGGCAGTGCCAATATCAGCTACTTTGCCTTCACCGCAACGCCCAAGGCCAAGACGCTGGAGCTGTTCGGTCGCAGACCGAAGCCGAATATGCCGAGCAGCAACGACAACAAGCCGCAGCCGTTCCACGTCTACACCATGCGCCAGGCCATCGAAGAGGGTTTTATCCTCGATGTGCTGAAGAACTACACCAGTTACCGGCTGGCCTACAAGCTGGCGATGGAGAGCGCAGAGGCCGACAAAGAGGTGGACAGCAAGCGGGCCAAGCGCAAGCTCTCCCAGTGGGTGCGACTGCACCCGCACAACATAGGCCAGAAGGTGCAGGTGATCATCGAACACTTCCGCCAGAACGTGGCACCTCTGCTGGCCGGACAGGCCAAGGCCATGGTGGTGACCAGCAGCCGCATGGAGGCGGTACGCTACAAGCTGGCGTTCGATAAGTATGTGCAGGAGCAAAAATACCGGGGCATCCGCGCCATGGTAGCTTTCTCGGGAGAGATCGAGGCTGACGGCCAGAGCTTCACCGAGCGCAACATGAACCCGGAGCTCAATGGCCGGGATATGCGCAAGGCGTTCGATACCCAGGATTATCAGGTGATGCTGGTTGCCAACAAGTTCCAGACCGGCTTTGACCAGCCCAAGCTGTGCGCCATGTATGTGGACAAGAAGCTGACGGGCGTGGACTGCATCCAGACCCTCTCGCGCCTGAACCGGACGTGTCCGGGCAAGACCTCCACCTTCGTGCTGGATTTTGTCAACGATCCGCAGGATGTGCTGGAGGAGTTCCAGAAGTATTACGAGACGGCAGAGCTGGAAACCGTCTCGGATCCCAATCTGGTCTATGACCTGTTCCACAAGCTCAAGAGCACCGGCATCTTCACCTGGAATGAGGTGGTGGCCTTTACCGATGCCTATTTCGACCCGAAACGGGGTCAGGAAGCCATGCTGGGTTATATCAAACCGGCAGTCGACCGCTTCAGCAAACGCTATGGCTTCACCACCGAGACCATCCGCGAATGTCGGCGCATGTTGAAACTGGTTGAACAAGGCGGCTCGGCCACCGACAAGGCCAATGCCGAACGGCGCCTCAAAGAAGCGGGCGAAGCCCGCTCCGAGCTCGATATCTTCAAGAAAGACCTCAACGGCTATGTGCGCTTCTACGAGTTTGTCTCGCAGATCACCGCCTTTGATGACTATGAGATGGAGCGGCTGTGTGTCTTTGCCCGCCATCTGTTGCCGCTATTGCGTCAGGAGATCCTCGAAGAGGACGAGATCGACCTCTCCGCCGTGATGCTCACCCACTACAACCTCAAGGCCAAGCGCACCCAGGATCTGAAGCTCAAGGAGGATGCCGAAGGCTATGGTTTGCAGGGCATCTCGGCTCTGGGCAGTGCCGCACCGAAGGAGGAGAAGAAAGACTTCATCTCGGAACTGCTGGCGCGGATGAATGACCTGTTCGGTGTCGAAGTAACAGAGGGCGACAAGCTCGACTGGCTGCACGGCATGGCCAGTAAGCTGAGTGAAAACACGACACTGATGGAGCAGGTCAACAACAATGATCGCGACGCAATCATGCTGGGTGACTACCCCAAGGCCGTGGATGAAGCGGTGATCGCACGCATGGACACCCAGCAAGGCATGTCGCTGGATTACCTCTCCGCCCCAGAGAAAGCCGTAGCCCTGCAACACCTGTTGCTGGATCTGCTGCTCAAAGGGATTGGGGGTTGGCGAGATAACGCCGCCAAATAGCAGAAATAAAAAACCACCCGAAGAAAGGGTGGTTTTTATCATCTGTTGCCTTGGTAGGGCGCCAGGTAGTGATTTTCCATAAGACGAGTTAAATCTACCTGTGCCTTGGGAAGGTGCGAATAAGTCACCAAGTACAAAAATACGCCTTTGTAAGCATTTGAATTAAATCGACTAAAATTTTCAGTTTTGTTGTGGAGGGTACTTGTTCTCACCTTCCGTAGTATGACCTCTATAAGCAGAGGAAGACGTTCGACAAGTTGTGTAAACTTTTTTATCGTAAATGCATAAGATGTTTACACGAACTGCATTAATGATAGGTTTAATGCGATTTAAGAGCATATGGGTGAGATAGCAAGGTGGATAGAACCTGTGGTTACTTGGCTTGCACTCAACCAACTCACACACACAGTGGCAGTTACACTGAAAAGTTCCTGCCCTTCCGTTCTGATCCCCTGCGGCAGGCCCTGATTCATCAGGGCCTTTTTTTACCTGTTTCTGACGCATTCACCTCCCCCGACGACCATGTTGCTGCCACTTTCCCCCGCTTTACGTCCCCTTCGTCCAGGCTTGTGGCTATCATCGAGACGATTTCTCCCTTCGGGAACCTGCATGAACTACTTGAGCCGTCTGCTGTGCCTCGCCCTGCTGATGTTCGGCGGCCACCTTGCCGCGGAGCCGCTGCGGGTGGGTGTCAGCTTTGCCATTCCTCCCTATGTCATCAGCCACGAAGACAGGGGCATCGAACTCGATCTCATGCGAGAGGCCTTCGCAGGCAGCCCCCATGAGCTGCAGGTCGTCTATCTTCCCCTGGAGCGCACCTTCAGGATGCTGGAGGAAGGCAAGCTGGACGCCATCATCAACGTCAAACCCGGCATGCTGGAAAGTGCCTACCTCTCACAGCCGGTGATCACCTTCCACAACCGGGTCTTCACCCTGGCGCCGACGGCAGTCCACACCATGAAGGATTTGCAGACCCTGCGAGTCAGTGCTTTCCAGCGTGCACGACAGATCCTGGGAACGACCTTCTCCGACATCGTCGACCAGAATCCCCGTTATGAAGAGGTGGCGAGGCAGGAGGGACAGGTACAGCGGCTCCTGCTCGGGCGCACCGATGCCGTGATCCTGGAACAGCGGGTGTTCTACTACTATCTGGCGCAGTTGCTCGGGGATGACCAGGAGGGCGACCGCTATCCCAAGGACAAGGTCGGACAGCACGACCTCTTCCCCCCGACTCACTACCACTTCGCCTTTCGCGAGGCGGGCCACCGGCAATGGTTCGACAGACAGCTCGCCAAGATGAAGGCGGACGGGCGCTATGAGCGGATCTTTGCCGCCTATGGCACCACCTCTACTGCCGGAGACAAAAAAGCCAGCCCATGATGGACTGGCTTGATACCGGCTCCGGGGAGCCGCAGTGGATGGAGCGTTACTTCATCGCGCTGCCGTTTTTCAGCTCTGCTTTCTGACGTTTGGCTTCGCGTTTCTCTTTCAGTGACATCTGCGGTTTTTTCTTGGCATCTTTGCCGTGATGCTGTTCTTTGTTGCTCATCATCAGACTCCAAAAAGGTTACCTGGACAGTTGGAACGGGTGTTCCAGCATGTCAGCCGAATCGTGGATTTCAGTACGCCAACAGTGACGATCGGGGATCGCACTGGCCTCAGCATACTCCCAATCTTCCGCCGGGATCCAGCCTCCCGGCAACGCCTGTCAGCCAGGCGTTCCCGTCGCGTGCTCCCCTCGGAAATGACGACCGGGCGACACTTTTGACATCCTGGGACGGATGGTCAGTCTGTCCCCGATGGAGGTGTGTTAGGGTGGGCATTCAACGATCGCAGGAGCGCGTCATGAAGAAGCTGGAAATGAAGGATCTGACCGAGGCCGAAAAAGCCGAGATTGCCCTGCTGGTGCAAAAGGCCCAGGCCAATGCCGATCACACCCTGACCAACGGGGAGCGCAACAAGATCCGCGAAGCAGGACGCCAGAAGATCGCCGCCGATCGCGCCCAGGCCGCCAAGGCGGCTTCCGCACTGGCGCGGGAGAAAGCCAAGGAGCGAGCCAGCGCCCAAGTGCTGCCTGACACCTTCAGCTGGTCCGATTCCGTCAGCAACAAATACCGTGGCAGACGGTAACGGCAGCATGAATGCACGCAGATGACGCTGCTGCATAAAAGGGGGCTGGCAGAGCGTCCTGTCATCCCCCTGAAAAGGGCAGCAGGAGGCGCCTGGCAGCTGATGCACACCCGGATAAAACGCCTATCCAGCCATCACTGACTGAAACGAATACCAAGATAAAGATTGCCATGACAGGGTGTGCGTGTTCTAATCGTTTTCGATGGTTCGGTAGTTCAGACCTGATTATGTTAGGCAGTCATCTTAAAGCAGTGATTTGTGCAGGCAGTTATCCCCGATAATTCTTGCCAGATAATTCTCCTTCTTTAGTGCTCCCCATACGTATTTCTGACGAAAAATCATGGATTGCCGCTCAGGTGGCGTTTCACTAATCACTACTCAAGGAAATTATCATGTCCAAAATGACTGGTACCGTAAAATTCTTCAACGCCGAGAAAGGCTTCGGTTTCATCTCCCCGGCTGACGGCAGCAAAGACGTGTTCGTTCACTTCTCCGCCATCCAGTCCAACGGTTTCAAAACCCTGGAAGAAGGTCAGCGCGTTGAGTTCACCATCGAGCAAGGCCAGAAAGGCCCGGCTGCTGCGAACGTCGTTCCGCAGTAATTCAAGCCGGAGCACCTTCCCCTCTTTGGGCAAGGGCCTCAGCAAGAATTGAAAAAACCCGCTTCGGCGGGTTTTTTGTTGCCCGTTTCCGGGTGACCGGCGTGTTGCCCTGCTTCCCTCTCGCCACGGCCAGCAAAAAGGGCACCCTGGTGGTGCCCCATTTCCTGGTCAGGTTCCTTACAGGGGCAGGCTGATCCGCGCCTCCAGCCCCCCCTCCTGGCGATTGTGAAGGCTGAGCTCACCGCCGTGCTGGTGCACCAGGGTGCGGGCGATGGCGAGCCCCAGTCCCACGCTGCCAGACTCGGTGTTGCGGGCTTCATCCAGGCGCACGAAGGGCTTGAACACCTCCTCCAGCTGGCTCTCCGCAATCCCCGGCCCCTGATCGCGAACCAGGATCAGCAACTCGCCGTCACCGCGCACCAACGAGACCTCGGCCCCCCCTGCGTACTTGATGGCGTTGCCGATGAGGTTTTGCAGTACCCGGCGCAGGGTGTTGGCGCGGCAGGCGTAAACCTGCTTGCCCTCGGCCAGGCAGGTGACGGGCTGGCCCATGTCGGCATAGTCGTCACACAGGCTCTCCAGCAGGCTGACCAGATCCAGCTCCCGGGTCGCCTCCTGCTGCCCCTCCTCCCGGGCAAAGCTCAGGGTCGCCGCCAGCATCTGCTCCATCTGCTGCAGGGTCTGCTGGAAGCGGTCCTTGTCTTCCCCGTCCGCCAGAAACTCGCTGCGCAGCCGCAGGCTGGTGATGGGGGTGCGCAGGTCGTGGGAGATGGCGGCCAGCATCCGGGTTCTGTCCTGCACGAAGCGATCGAGCCGGGTGTGCATCCGGTTGAAGGCCTGGATGGACTCGCGGATCTCGGTGGGCCCCTCCTCACGCAGGGGCTCGATGTCCTCACCACGCCCCAGCCTGTCGGCGTTGGCCGCCAGTTGCTTGAGGGGACGGGTCGCCCGGCGGAACAGCCAGATCATCAGGCCGATCACCAGGCTCGCCACCAGCAGCAGGTTGAGGGTGGTCTGCCAGGACCAGCTCGCCGTCTCCTTGTCCACCAGGGAGCTGAACTGGAGCCAGCCGCCGTTGGGCAGTTCGATGGAGCCGTAGAGCCGCATGTCCTGGGGCGGCGGCATGCCGTTGCGATCCTTCATCATGCGGTTGTGGTGCTGCCAGGCCCGGCTGCGCTGGATGTCCTGCTTCAGCTCGGCGCTGATCTCCACCGCCAGGGAGGATGGATAGCCGAGCTTGGCCCGCACCAGCTTCTCGAAGCGGGGGCTGCGGTTGTCCGGCTGCAACGGTTCGTCGGCCAGACGCAGCAGCAGGGTCTCGCTGCGGCTTGCCTTGAGGATCTCGTGATAGAGGGAAGGAGGGGAGAGGGAGAGCAGGCGTACCACGGAGATGATGCGTTGCATGGCGTTGCGGCTGTTGACGTAACCGAGGGCCTCCTCCCTGTCCGAACGGTAGATCTGGATACTGAGCAGCTGGATCAGCACCAGCCCCGCCAGGGCCACCAGCACTATCTGGCCGGTCAACCCCTTGGGCAGCAGCTTGGCGAAGACGCGCTTGATCATGTCGGCCTCACTCCTGGGTCACGTCGGCGGCGAACAGGTAACCGCCACCCCAGATGGTCTTGATGAGCTCGGGATTCTTGGGATCCCGCTCCAGCTTGCGCCGCAGTCGGCTCACCAGGGTATCGATGGCGCGATCGAAGGCCACCGCCTCCCGGCCACGGGCCAGATCCAGCAACTGATCCCGGCTCAGCACCCGCTGGGGCCGCTCCAGAAACACCTTGAGCAGATCGAACTCGGCGGTGGAGAGGCTCATCCCCACCCCCTCCTCGTCCACCAGCTCCCGGCGATTGACGTCGAGCAGCCAGCGATCGAAGCGCAGATCCCGGGTCAGGGTCTCCGGCACGGGCAGGCTCTCCGCCTGGGTGCGGCGCATCACCGCCTTGATGCGGGCCAGCAGCTCCCGCGGGTTGAACGGCTTGGAGAGGTAGTCGTCCGCCCCCATCTCCAGGCCGATGATGCGGTCCGTCTCCTCCCCCATGGCGGTCAGCATGATGATCGGCAGACGGGATTTGACCCTGAGCTCGCGGCACAGGGTGAGGCCATCCTCCCCCGGCATCATCAGATCCAGCACCAGCAGGTCGAACTCCCGCTCATCCAGCAGCCGCTTCATCTCTTTACCATCGCGGGCGCAACTGACGCGCATGCCATGCTGCTCCAGAAAGCGCTTGAGCAGATCGCGGATCTCGCTGTGGTCATCGACCACCAGAATATGAGGGCTGCCTTGGTTCATCATCATCTCTCCGTTATCGGGCTGGGGCGATTATACGAAAATCAACCGGGCGGGTTGTGTCAAAGTGTGCCAGCACGCCCCTGTGCCACACTCTGCTACAAAATAGGCTTCTACTGGCAAATTTCAGACACTTCCACGGTGTTTACTGGATACCAAGGCGAAAGAGCCTCTACCCGTACACATCCGACAGGAGTTACCCATGAAAAAGCTGACCAAGACCCTGCTGACCGCCACCCTGATCCTCGGCCTGCCGCTGGGCGCCTATGCCGCCAGCGAGGCGGTCTCCACCGCGCAACCGACCCAGGCCACGGCGACCGGTTGCCCCATGGACGGTACCGGCATGATGGGCGGCAAACATCATGGCGGCCGCCACGACAAGATGGCCCGCATGAAGAACATGACCCCGGAACAGATCCAGGCCCATCTGCAACAGCGCTACGACAAGATTGAAGATCCGGCCAAGAAGGCGGAGTTCGTGAAGAACCTTGGTCTGCGTGCCGACGGCATGATCAAGCATGCCGAGGTGATGAAGCAGTTCGCAGAAGCAAACCAGTAAAGCGAAGTAATGAAGCCGTTTGCCGAAGCAGACCAGTAAGTCGAGATGATCAAGCAGTTCGCAGAAGCAAAGCAGTAAGTCGACGTAATGAAGCGGTTTGCCGAAGCAGACCCGTGAGCCGGCGGGGCCCTGCCCCGACACCGGCGAAAACGACAGGGTGGCGCAAGCCACCCTTTTTTTGTCTCCCCCCCAGTTTTTTCACCTTTTCCTGCCTGGCCGCATCATGTTATGTGAGCGATAACAAACGTTTCACTTTCGAAATAAATCATAATGGCCCCTCACACAACAGATGCGGGCACGATCCCGGACACAGTGGACAGGAGTCGTTATGGGATGGAATCTGGGCACAATCAAGGGGCGCTATACCGCCGTTTTTCTGGGCTTCATGGCGCTGGTGTGCGCCCTGACGGTGATCGGCATCCAGATCTGGATCACTCCCGCCCTGCAAAAAGCGGGGGAGGAGAACGTGGCGCTGCGAGTCGGCGAGATAGCGACCGATATCCGTGACCAGCTCAACGGGGTACAGACCCAGTCGCGCAGCATCACCCAGCTGGTGGCACAACTGCCGAGCGAGCAGATAGATGCCCAGCTCCCGGCCCTCATCGACCAGTACGGCAACGGCATGGTCTTCGGTGGCGGCATCTGGCCCCTGCCGGACAAGCGGGAGGCGGGGCGCGCCAAGTTCAGTACCTTCTTCCACAGGGATGCCTCCAACGCCCTCATTCCCAACACCTACTGGAACTCGGCAGAGGCGCCCAACTATTTCGATCAGCCCTGGCACAAGGCTGGCCAGCAGGCGCCCCGTGGCGTCTGTGCCTGGGCCGCCGCCTACAAGGATGGCGCGAGCCAGCAGCCGAGAACCAACTGCGCCATGGGGATCTACCAGGATGGCGCCCTCTACGGGGTGTCGACCATAGACGTCACCCTGGGCTTCTTCAACGACCTGGTGGCCAAGAAAGAGCAGGAGATCGGCGGTCAGGTGATGATCATCGAGGCTGACGGCAAGATCCTGAGCCGCAACGCCCGTCTGACCGGGGATGTGGTGCTCGGCAACCTCTCCGCCCACGCTGACTATCCCTTCGCCCTCGCCATCAGCGGCCTGCTGGGCCAGGATGCGAGCAAGGGGCAGCTGCGTACCACCTTCCAGGATCAGGGTGAGGAACAGACCCTGCTGATGGAGGCCATCGAAGGGACCCCCTGGTTGCTGGCCGCCGCCCTGCCGACCCGCACCCTGACCCAGGACAGCCGGGATGTGCTCGCCACCCTGGCGAGCATCCAGCTCCCCCTGGCGGGGCTGCTGTTCGTGCTCATGGTGCTGGCCATCAGCCAGCTTGGCAGCCGCCTGCAGACCCTCAAGCTCAACATCGACGCCCTCAGCGCCGGCGACGCCGATCTGACCGCCCGCATCCAGGTCAAAGGGCATGACGAGCTGGACAACATCGCCCTGTCGGTCAACCGCTTCATCGCCTTCCTGCAACAGATGATGGTGCAGGTGACCGCCGCCACCGACCTCATCACCCGCGAGCTGGCCCAGCTCGATCAGCAGACCGGGCAGGCCAGGCGGATCCTGGGAGAACACGCCAGCGAAACCGATCAGGTCGTCACCGCCCTCAACGAACTCAGCTCCACCGCCGACAGCGTTGCCCGCCACGCCAACGACTCCGCCAGCTTCACCGAGGCCGCCAACGGTCAGGCGGCCAGCTCCCGCAAGGTGGTGGGATCGGCCTCCGCCAGCGTGGTGGCCCTCATCGACGAGGTGGATCTCGCCGCCGCCAAGGTGCTGGAGATGCAGGAAGATGCCCAGCAGATCGGCAGCGTGCTCGGGGTGATCGGCGGCATCGCCGCCCAGACCAACCTGCTGGCGCTCAACGCCGCCATCGAGGCGGCCCGGGCCGGTGAACAGGGCCGGGGCTTCGCGGTGGTGGCCGACGAGGTGCGCGCCCTCGCGGCACGCACCCAGAACAGCACCGCCGAAGTGGGCAGCATGTTGTCACGGCTCACCCAGGGGGTCGCCGAGGCCGTGGTCGCCATGGAGCAGACCAAGCGCAGTTGCCAGGCGGCGGCCGACACCACGGGGCAGGTCACCGGCGGCCTCGACACCATGGCCGACGCCGTGGTGCAGATCCACGATCTCAGCAGCCAGATCGCCACCGCTGCCGAGGAGCAGAGCCGGGTGACCGAGGAGATCAACCGCAACATGGTGAGCATTCGCGACATGCTGAACCTCCTGGTGGAGAACGGCGGCAACACGGAGCAGAGCGCCGCCACCCTGCTGGGGTCCAACCGCCAGTTGCTGGCTCTGGTACACCGCTTCAAGGTGTGAGCCTGAACACCAGGCAGCAAAAAGGGGCCCGCGGGCCCCTTTTTCATTCACTTTGCCAGGACTCAGGCCTTGTTGGCCAGGTTCAGGGTCTTCACGGTCTCGCCTTCGAACTTGATGACCACATTCTTCTGGGCCACTTCGGAGTCTTTCAGCAGGGACTTGGTGGTCTCGGCCAGCAGCGGGGAGGCCTTGTTCAGAGCGTCCAGGTCATAGGTCCATACTTCCAGACCGGCGTCGGTCTTGGTCTTGGTGCTGGCCGGGGCGCCCAGCTTGTCCTTGATGGCCTGCTTGTTGGAGCCGCCTTCCTTGATGTCCAGGGCCTTCTTGATCGCTTCGTTGGAAGCGGTGTCCATGGCGTTGCCAGCCATCTCTTTGGCGGTGCTGGTGACGCTGCTGGTCACGGTGTCGGTCAGGGAATCCATCAGGCCGGCGTGGGCTACCAGAGGCAGGGCGGTCAGGGCAATCAGCAAGGACTTTTTCATGAAGATACATCTCGCAAGAATGAAAAGAGCGCGCATGAAACCAGCGGGATGAATTGGAGTCAAGAAAATCCCTTGGTCAAGCCGTATTCGGGGGGGAAAAGCCCCGTAGCGGCTCCGACCAGTGCCCTTGTCAGCCGCTGAGCTGGTCCTTGCCCGCCAGCTTGGCCCGGTAGAGCGCCCTGTCGACCCGCGCCATCAGGTGGGACACCTGCTCGTCGGGGTCGGACTCCACCAACCCGAAACTCAAGGTCACGGGCTCGATCCCCTTGACCCTGGCATGGCTCAGGCGCTGCCTCAGCTTCTCGGCCACCACCCGGGCGTCGGGCAACCGGGTATTGGGAAGCACCAGCATGAACTCGTCACCCCCCCAGCGGGCCAGCAGATCGATCTCGCGGATGCAGCCCCGGGTCAGCTGCACGATATCGATCAGGGTCTGGTCCCCCACCCCGTGGCCATGGCGATCGTTGATCTGCTTGAAGTCGTCCACGTCCATGGCGATCACGGCAAAGGGCTCCTTGAAGCGCTTGGCGCGCTCATGCTCCAGCCGCACCGCCTGCTCCAGCCGATAGCGGCTGGCCGCGCCGGTCAGGGAGTCCGTCTCCGCCAGGCGGCGGTTCTCCTCCACCTGGAACTGCAATGCCTGGTTGAGCCGCTCCAGTTCGGCGGTACGCTGCGCCACCTGCTGCTCCAGGGTGCGGTTTTGCAGCTCCAGCCTGGCGTAGAGTTCCCGCTGGGCGTGGATGTTGCGGTGTGCCCCCACCATCCTGGCGACACTGCCGTCCGGGTTGCGTGCGACGATGCGGCCACAATCCGCCACCCAGAGGTAGTCACCGTTACGGCAACGGCAGCGGTATTCGGCCCGGTAGTCCGCCGCCCGCCCACTCAGGCAGGCATCGAAGCTCTCCATGACCTGTGCCAGATCGTCCGGGTGGATCAGGTTCTCCCAGGTGAAGACGGTGTTGTCGAGGGAGTGGGGCTCATACCCCAGCATCTGATACCAGCCGGGATAGCGATGGACATAGCCGGTGTTGGCATTCCAGTCCCAGAGACCGTCGCTCACGACCTCCAGCATGCCGCTCATCACGGCCTCGTCGAGGGCCGGTAGCCTTGTCATCTCATTGTCATGCAGCATGAAAACCTTCCTTGTTCTGCTACTCGGCGCCACGGATCCGCTTGTTGACCTGGCGGGAAAACCGGGCCTGCCGGTCGAGCCTTCAAGGGGGCGACTGGCCTCGACACCCCGTCATGACGGGTTATCGGCCAGGTTGCCCTCTTGTTGAACAACAGTAGCAGCCCGCACACTTTCTAGTCTTGCGCGCCGTCACGCTCCCTTCCGTTCTTCTGCTGGCCAGATTGCACCACGGCGGTGCACACCTTTGGCGCAGCCCTGCCCATATTGGGCAAGCCTCGCTGACCAGTGCTGCGATTAATAAGTAAGTGCATGAATAAAAAGAAAAATACTTTTCTGGCGCAATATTTGCCTTTATCTGGGTGAACCACAAGGATTGGGGATATTGCATGAAATTAATCACCGCCATCATCAAGCCGTTCAAACTCGACGACGTGCGCGAAGCCATCGCCAACCTCGGCGTCGAGGGGCTGACGGTTTCCGAGGTCAAGGGGTTTGGCCGCCAGAAGGGGCACACCGAGCTGTACCGGGGTGCCGAATACCAGGTGGATTTCCTGCCCAAGGTAAAGCTGGAGATCGCCACCCTGGCCGACAACGTCGAGCAGATCATCGAAGCCATCAGCAAGGCCGCCCACACCGGCAAGATAGGTGACGGCAAGATCTTCGTTTATGACCTGCAGGCCGCCGTGCGCATCCGCACCGGCGAGACCGACGCAGACGCCCTTTGATACGACTGGAACTGAGGAATACGACATGGAAGAGTTGATCACATCCGTCAGCGAGCTGCGCTATGCACTCGACACCTTCTACCTGCTGATCTCCGGCGTGCTGGTCATGTGGATGGCCGCCGGGTTCGCCATGCTCGAAGCCGGCCTGGTCCGCGCCAAGAACACCACCGAGATCCTGACCAAGAACATCCTGCTCTATGCCATCGCCTGCATCATGTTCCTGCTGGTCGGCTACAACATCATGTACGTGGACAACAGCGCCGGCGGCTGGCTGCCGAGCTTTGGCAGCCTGATGGGCAGCCAGGCGGACGACGCGGGCCACTCCCTGCACGCCGACTTCTTCTTCCAGGTGGTGTTCGTCGCCACCGCCACCTCCATCATCTCAGGTGCGGTGGCAGAGCGGATGAAGCTCTGGTCCTTCCTGCTGTTCTGCGTGGTGATGACCGGCTTCATCTACCCCGTGGAAGGCTACTGGAGCTGGGGCGGCGGCTTCCTGAAAGAGGCGGGCTTCTCCGACTTCGCAGGCTCCGGCATCGTCCACATGGCGGGCGCTGCCGCTGCCCTGGCCGCCGTGCTGCTGCTCGGCCCCCGTCGCGGCAAATATGGCAAGCAAGGGGAGATCTACCCCATCCCCGGCTCCAACCTGCCGCTCGCGACCCTGGGCACCCTGATCCTCTGGATGGGCTGGTTCGGCTTCAACGGTGGCTCCCAACTGGCGCTCTCCAGCGCCGCTGACGCCACCGCCATCGGCACCGTCTTCGTCAACACCAACGCCGCCGCGGCCGCCGGTGTGGTCGGCGCCCTGCTGGTCAGCAAGCTCACCTGGGGCAAGGCGGATCTCACCATGATCCTCAACGGCGCCCTCGGCGGTCTGGTCGCCATCACCGCCGACCCGGCCTCCCCCAGCCCGCTGTTCGCCAGCCTGATCGGCGCCCTGGCCGGTGCCCTGGTGGTCTACGCCATCGTCGCCTTCGATCGCCTGAAGATCGATGATCCGGTCGGTGCCATCTCGGTACACGGCGTCTGCGGCCTGTTCGGCCTGATGGTGGTGCCCTTCTCCAACACGAGCGCCACCTTCGGTGCCCAGTTGCTGGGTGCTGCCACCATCTTCGGCTGGGTCTTTGTCGTCTCCCTCGTGGTCTGGAGCCTGCTCAAGGCCACCATGGGCCTGCGGGTCAGCGAAGAGGAAGAGATGATGGGTGTGGATGTCCACGAGTGCGGCATCGATGCCTACCCCGAGTTCGTCAGCGTCAAATCCAGCATCTAAGCACGCCATCTGCTTGCGGGGCCCGGGGGACACCTCGGGCTCCGTTTTTTTTGGCGGCTCGGCGCCCCTGAAGGCAGGAGAGCAGTTCGAGTGATACCACTCTGCCACGCAACCGGTGAACCCTCTGCTTTGCCCCCTCCCCTTGGCAGGGGGAGGAGCAAGCAAGCGCCCCTGGCTGGACGAATCAAATAATCGAGGTGGCAGCCACGTAGGTTCGATTAGCGAAGCGTAATCGGACAGCGGTAACAGCATTGTTCCCTTCTCCCCTTGCGGGAGAAGGGTCGGGGATGAGGGGCAGGAAAAAGAGAGTTCGCGGTAAACGTTGGGCTTCGCTACGCTCAGCCACAACCTACAAAATCGGTAGGCTGGTACTGAACCTGCGCAGCCCAACATACGAGATATAATCAAACCTCAATCTTGAAAATAAATATACAATAATAATGAATGGCTTTTATCATATGATTTATATTATGTACTTCCCTAAACAACATTAAAATTTTACGCATAAACTCCAAAAAATATATTTCATCAAAATTCTTTCTCTCTAAACCTTCTTTAGTAGGATATATTTTTATAAGCTGTGTCGACTCAGTATATTCATACTTGTAATGCGCAATGCCATTTCTTAATCGACTGTCAACTGCCTCAGCAGCAACCCTATAAAATGAATCATCTAAAGCAGCCAACTTGTTACCAAAGTCAACGTCAGCAAACCTATCCAAAGATGAATAACCTCGAATAATTTCTTTTTTCTTGTTTAGCCTAACTTCATCACTAAACATGTTGTGATCGCCACGTTTTATTAGATTATTTATTCCAGCAACTAATGTAAGTTGACGTGAAAATACTTCAGCCAAATCCTTGTATAAGTTATTACAACTATCAAAGTCTGCACTCGACACTCTTGCTGGCGTCAATCCAATATTATAACTGTCCACATAATCATAATATAGCGCAGGTCGTAACGGCAAATCTAAGGAAGGTGCGAATAAACGGGGAAATTCTTCTCGGCTGACTCAGTCATTTCATTTTTTCAGTTTGAGCCGATCTTTTCTCCCGTAAATGCCTTGAATCAGCCTATTTAGACCGTTTCTTCGCCATTTAAGGCGTTATCCGACATTCCGCACCTGATTTAGGAATAAATTTGCCGATAGCGCTCACCCAATACCTCCAAAATGATCTGCTGGTCTCCTGTTAGCTCCGTTACTTGTGGCGGAGCTTCTCCCAGTCGATATTCATG
>NZ_PQLN01000092.1:0-17182 GCF_002919855.1 Aeromonas sp. ASNIH8
AGTCAGCCGTACGATGAAGAGCAGAAGTTATCATGATCGTTACTATGTTGGGAGTCACATAGAAGATCAGATCCTGGAAAACGGGAAAGGTTCCGTTCAGGACGCTACTTGTGTATAAGAGTCAGGTGCCCATCAGGTCCCAAGATGTAAGCCTCTCTGACATTCCACTCATCCGGCACTGTCCAATCAAAAAATGTGCTTCCGCTGGCAACTTCATGGATCTGCAATTCAGGTAAACAATGTTCGCGAAACAGGGCCAATGTTTTTCTTACACCATCGCCTGTCAAGCTGCGATTGAGCGGAAACAGCAAGGAAAGCAAACGATGCAGCTGTTCGCCAAGCTGATCCTGGTCAGCCCAGTCTGTAGGCAAATAACAACTGTCATGATTCGGCATCATTCAACCCCCTCAATTAGCTCAACAATATGTCCCAAGGGACTGAGAAAAAACTGGACATGAGAGCCCCCAAAAGCGATCGCTGGCTGGCTGGGCCCAAGGGGCAGGTGGCGCTGTGTGCGTAGCCGTTCGGCGCTCGCCTGCAGGTTGCTCACCCGATAGGCAAGGTGGTTGATGACGTTGCGCCGGGTCTTGAGCACCTGGGCGACCGGGCTCTCCTCGCTGGCCGGGGAGACCAGCTCGTAGCAGAGGCCATAGTCGTCATGTACGAACTGCACCCAGACCCGTTGCAGCGGATCTTCCACCGCAACCGAGAAGCGGCTCAACCCCAGCACGTCGCGGCAATAGGCCACACCGCTCGCCAGGTCCGGCACCACCAGTCCGATGTGATCAAACTGCATGGGGTTCTCCTCCCGCCCGGATCAGGGCGTATGGGGCTGCCGCCAGCAACTCGCTGGCGGCCAGGATGAAGTCGCGGCACGACACCGCCCAGACCGGCACCCGCTGGCACAGCGTCTGGCGCCAGGCGCCCCGCTCCTGCAATAGGGTCACCAACCGGGAGAGGTCGATTTCGCTGGCCAGCGACAGGTCGCGCACATAGTAATCCGCCTGCCACTCCCGCACGCGGCCATCGACGCGCACCTGACCCGCAAACATCTTGTGATAGCGGTAGGGGACGGCCAGCCGCTGCTCCACGTAGTGGGTGAAGGTGATGCGGTCGGGGTGGCAACCCAGCCCCAGCAGCCAGCCGTTCTGCTCCGCCAGCCAGCCGAACGGGCTCTCCTGGCCGAAACAGTCGTGACACTCCCGCGCCACCAGCGCAGGCCCCTGTGGGCCGCTGATCGCCATGCTGAAGACGGGATCCAGTGTGCGCACCACCCCTTCCCGCTGGCGGAACAGCTCCGTCATCAAGCCCACCTTGCTCGGGGTCTGCGCAGGGTCGAAGCATTCGTCCGCCATCGGGCTGTAACTGAAGGTCGGCACCAGCAGGTGTCCATCCAGCCACTGCTCCAGGCATGTCCAGAAGGCCGCGATGCCCTCGGCGTTGCCCATGCCGGCAAACTGTGCCACCACCATGGCATCCGAGTGCACCATCAGGGCGCCGCCTCTGGGGATCCCCAGCTCGGTCAGCGCCTGCTCGAGTGCCTGTTTCACACGGCAACCCCTTTGCGCAGCAGGGCTTGCTGGATGTCGGTCAGACTCTTCAACTCGGCCAGCTCCTGCGGCTCGAACCGCACGGCATAGTGCTGTTCGACCAGCAACAGCAGGTTGAAGTGACCCAGAGAATCCCACTCGGGAAAACTGCCGAGGGCAGACTGTGCATTGACGCTGGCCTGAGGGAACTGCTGGTGTGCCAGCGCGATAAGGTCATTCATTGGCATAGAACTCCAAAAACGGGAGAGAAAGAGAGCAGAGATTCAGACTGAGGAAAACCTCGTCCGCCAGCGGCAGCAACCCCGCTGGAGTGGTTATCGGCCGGGTTGGCAGGCTCGCCAGAAAATCCCGTGCCGGCTGGTTGCGGGTGGTGGCAACCAGGCTGATGACCAGCTCGGTCACGCCCTGTGCCCGCAGATGGTTTGCCAGTTGCGCCAGCAGCCAGTATTCAAAACCGCGCCCCAGCACCCGGCAGCTGATGGCCAGGGTATCCAGCAGCGCCCTGCCCTCATCGAGCGAGCGCACCACCAGCAGGGCCGTCATGCCGTGATCGGCGAACCTGTCTCGCAGGCTGGCCAGCCAGACGTCGCCTCCCTCGGCGGCCAGCCGGGCCAGCTCCGCCGCCTGATAGCGGCGGCGGGAGAGGTTGAACTGATTGGTCTTCTGGCTGAGCTGTTCGGCTCGCAACTGGTTGCCCGGGGAGAACGGCTGCCAGTCAGCCTGCAGCGCCAATTGTCGCAGGAAGGCGTGCTCGTCGCCCAGTTGCCGGCGCACCGCCTCGGCCTCGGCCTGGGCCTGATAGGAGTGCTGCCGCAGGCCGTCATCACGGCTCTGGTGGCGACTGCACAGGGCTGGCAGCGTCAGCAGGGCATCCGGCCAGCTCCAGAGATCGGCCGGCGGGGTCATCACCATCACCTCGGGGCAGTTGGCCCGCACCTCGGCCCGCTCCAGCTCGCTGTCATCCCAGAAGACCAGGCTGTCCAGCCCGACATGGAGGCGGGCGGCCAGCCGCCGCAGCCCCTGGGATTTGGGCTCCCAGCCGATTTCGGCGGCGGCGATCTGCGCCCGTGTCAGCACCATGCCCGGATGCTCGTCAAACAGCCGCCACACATCGTCAGGCAGATTCTTGGAGCAGAGCGCCAGCACTATACCCTGCCCGTGCCAGTGGCTGGCTGCCTGCTGGAAAGCCTGGTAGAGCCGGCCCATCCCGTCCTGCCCCAGCAGGACGCCGCCGACACCGTCTTCGCCGACCACGCCGCCCCACAGGGTATTGTCGCAGTCGAGCACCAGCACCTTGTGGGCGGGTTGCTGCAACCGCTGCAGCAAGGGGAGAATCCACTGCGCCAGGCTGGCCAGACCGGCCATGGAGAAGGGGCAGGACATCAGATAGAGGTTGCGCCGATCGAAGCAGTGCTGGCGGCCATGCTGTTGCAGCCAGAGTGGCAGGTGCAGGTCGTCCAGGCCGGGTTGCAGCAGGTGCAGGCGGGCCATCTGCTGCTCGAACGCACTGGCCAGCACGGCGAGCACGGCAGGGGCCGTGCCATAGACACAGAGCGGCGCATGGCTGCAGGCCCCCACCAGCAGATGATCCTGCGGGCGGCGCTGCAGATGCTGCAACAGAGGCTGGCAGAGCGCGTCGACGAAGGCGGCAACCGCCAGCAGCTGCTCATCCTGCGCCAGACGGCCCCACTCCTGCAGGGTTCGAGCGGGCACCAGATCTTCCCACAGCCAGATGATGATGTGGGTCCCGGCCGCGGCATCGGCGCTCTGGTGCATCAGGGTCTGCAACCACTGGCCATGGGGGGCCACCTGCACTTCGCCGTATTCAGCCAGGGGGCGCCAGGCGAGGTTGCCCGGCATCAAGAACGAACTGCCACTGAGATGAATCGATGTCATGGCTTCTCCCACTCCGCTGTCGGCACCATCCAAGTTTTAATAACTTTGCTTGATCGTCTTTGATCTTCTAGAAAAATAAAAGCCTTTTCAGTCATTTATATCAGTAGTTGATGCTGACATAGGGGACTTCGGTCACATCCCACGCCTGCTTGAGGTAGACGGTGAGCACGAAGAAGAAGTTGGCCAGCAGATTGGCGAAGCGATAGAGGATGGGATCGAAGCGCACGCCGCTCTCTTCCAGGCGTACCAGCAGACGCACCACCTTCTTGCTGCCACAGCGGCACAGGTGCAGGGTGGGAATGGGCTGGGGCCCCTGGGGCAGCACGAAGCCGGTCACCCGGCCGCGACTCGCCTCGTTGTAGTGATCGTACCGTCCCTTCAGCCAGTCCAGATCCTCCTCGAAGATGCCGAGCCGTCCCCGCACCGAGCCGTTGAGGTTGTAGATGAGCCGCTGCAGGGTCGCCAGATCCGCCATCACGGGCCGGGTATCCTCATCCGGCATCAGATGAGAGAGCACGGCCCCCACCTGGCAGCAGAGCTCGTCGGTGGCGATCTCGTAATCGCACTGGAACTGGGTTTCGAAGATGAAGGGGTAGCAGAGCTCGCGCTTGTCTCTTGGCTTCTTGGGGTTCATGGCATCGCCGGGCTGGGGAAAAGGGCAGTGTGCCAGCCCGGGGACGGGCTGGCAAACACCCCGCCCCCGCCGGCATCACGGGGGCGTCGCCAGACTAGCCGGTCGCCATCTGCTGGCCAAGCAGCCGCATGGCCTCCAGCATCCGCTGGTTGAAGCCCATGAAGCCTGCCCCCTGGGTCGCCCCGTCCTGACCCCGCGCCGCCAGCACGGTGGGTGTCAGCGCCTCCTGCTGGGAAGGGGGCAGCAGGGCGTCGGCCTGCTGCTGCAACCGGCTGAGCCTCGGCAGGTAGTCCGCCAGGGGCTTGAGGCTCTCCTGCAGGGAACTGGCCCCCTGGTAGGTCTGACTCAACTTGGCCGATTGCTTGAGCTTGAGGGAGTAGGAGACCAGCTGGCTGTCATCCAGTTGCAGCCCGTTCAGCCCGCCCGCCAGGGTCTTGCCGTCGCCCCCCTTGAAGAACTGCCCGGCCAGCTCGTCCAGCCCCTTGACCAGGGTGCCGATGGCATCCATCTCGGCACTGTCGAGATCCCCCTCCAGGGAGAAGTCGAAGCTCTGGCTCGACTTGAGGCTGAACTGGCTGCCGCCCCCGTCGCTCTGGGACTTGAACTGCCAGCTGTCGCTGAAGCGCAGCATCACCTTGTCCCCGTCCCGGGTCTCGATCTCGAGGAGGGCCTGCTGGCGGCTGGCCATCCTGGCATCCCCCAGATCCGTGGTCGACACCTTGCCGAAGAACTCCTTTTCGAACTCATCGAGCCCCTTCTGGATCAGCTTGTAGCTCTGATCCATGCCGGTCTTGATGTCCTCGTTGTCCGCCCAGTCACCGAGCTGCTTCCTGGCGTCACCGAAGCCCTTGTCCACCCCCTTGCGGGCCTGCTCCATCATCTTGGTCAGGTCGTCGTCGGACTTGCCGTCGGCACGGGCCGCGCCTATCCGCCCGGTGACGAACTGCAACACGCTGTCCGCCACCGACTGGAAATCGAACAGGGTCTCCGGGGTGACCTCCTGGGGTTCCTGCACCTTGGGTGCCTTGTAGCCCTGGCCGTTGATCTCCAGCGCAAATTGCAGCGCCTGCTGGATCAGCACCTGGGCCCATTTCGGGGGCTTGTTCAGGGAGACCTCATCCCCCTTGTCCGCCGTTTTCGACTCCGTCTGTTGAGGCGATTTGGGAGCAATGCCCACTCCCTTGGGTTGGGCTGCGCCCATGCCATCAATTTGCATCATTACTCTCCCGCCTATAGTGGTGGATCGGTTATCGGCCCGACTGGCCACTTCTTGACCACAAAAAACTTGGACAATCCGCAACGGCCTTTTAAAATCCCCACCCTTTGGTTGGCTGCGGCCTTCCCCCGGTCTTTCCCCGGCTCAGCCCGGTGCATGCGAGGTATCCATGACTCAATCCCAGCCATCTTCCGCCGACGCCCAGGGCAGACGGACTCCTGCCGACTACCAGGCCCAGCTCGACGAGAAGCGCGATCGCCTCACCCAGCTGTTCGCCCCCTTCAATCCGCCTGCGCTGGAGCTGCACGCCTCTCCCGCCGAGCACTACCGGATGCGCGCCGAGTTCCGGATCTGGCATGAGGGGGACGACCTCTTCCACTGCATGTATGCACCGGCCACCAAGGAGATTATCCGGGTCGACAGCTTCCCCACCGCCAGCCTGCTCATCAACCGGCTGATGCCTGTGCTGCTGGCCGGGCTGCGCCCGCACCCCGTGCTGCGCAAGAAGCTGTTCCAGATCGACTATCTCTCCACCCAGTCCGGCCAGATCTGCGTCAGCCTGCTCTACCACCGCAAGCTGGAAGCCGAGTGGCAGCAGGCCGCCGAGGCGCTGCAGGCCGACCTGCGTGCCAAGGGGTTCGAGCTGCAACTGATTGGCCGCGCCCACAAGCAGAAGATCTGCCTGGGGGATGACTTCGTCATCGAACGCCTGACCGTGCAGGGGCGCGAGCTGGTCTACAAGCAGGTGGAAAACAGCTTCACCCAGCCCAACGCCGCCATCAACGAACAGATGCTGGGCTGGGCCCTGGACGTGACCAAGAGGAGCGAGGGGGACCTGCTGGAGCTCTACTGCGGCAACGGCAACTTCTCCATCGCTCTGGCGCAGAACTTTCGCAAGGTGCTGGCCACCGAGATCGCCAAGCCGAGCGTGGACTCCGCCCAGTTCAACATCGCCGCCAACGGTGTCGACAACCTGATCATCCTGCGCATGTCGGCGGAGGAGTTCACCATGGCGATGCGCGGCGAGCGGGAGTTCAACCGCCTCAAGGGGGTCGATCTCGGCGCCTACCAGTGCAACACCATCTTCGTCGACCCGCCCCGGGCCGGTCTGGACGACGCCACCGTCAAGCTGGTGCAGGATTACGACAATATCCTCTACATCTCCTGCAACCCCGAGACCCTGCAGGCCAACATGGCCGTGCTCGGTGAAACCCACGAGATCGCCCGCTTCGCCCTGTTCGACCAGTTCCCCTGGACCCACCACATGGAAGCCGGGGTGTACCTGAAGCGCAAGGGCGGCTGATCCGGGCGGTTCCCCGGCTGCTCCATGGCAGCCGGAGCCGCTTTGGCCACTGAAGGGCACGGAACCTGCCTCATCGGGCCGCCCCGACCCGCCACGGGACAAGTGGGGGCGGCCCGATGCCAACCGATTCATCCTGTCCCCCCTGCTCCCCCGGGAGAAGGGGCAAAAACCCCCGCATTGATTAGTTATCCCGGTGCAGAGCGCGGACGCAGCCGTTATGCTGGCGACACGCCCACTCACGCCATGACCGGGGAATCACGCCACCATGCCACGCGTTCTGTTTGTTGAAGACGATCCCGAGATAGGCCAGCTCATCAGCAGCTGGCTCGGTCGCCACGACATCGAGGTGCTGCTGGAGACCCGGGGTGACCGGGCACTCGACAGGGCCCTGGCCGAGCAGCCGGATCTGGTGCTGCTCGACATCATGCTGCCGGGGCAGGATGGCCTCTCCCTGTGCCGGGATCTGCGTCCGCGCTTTGCCGGCCCCATCGTCATGCTCACTTCGCTCGACAGCGACATGAACCAGATCCTGAGCCTGGAGCTGGGGGCCAACGACTACATCCTCAAGACCACGCCCCCCCCGGTGCTGCTGGCCCGGCTGCGGGTCCAGTTTCGCCAGCAGGGGCAGAGCCAGCAGGCCGTGGTCCCCGCCGCCCCGCCCCAGCGCCTGCAGTTCGGCCGCCTCCAGATAGACGGCCCGGGTCGGGACGTGCGCCTCGATGGGGAGAGCATTCCCCTCTCCACCGCCGATTTCGACCTCCTGTGGGAGCTGGCCTGCCACGCCGGCCAGATCCTCGGGCGGGAAGCGCTGTTTCGCAGCCTGCGGGGGCGCGACTACGACGGCCAGGATCGCAGCATGGACGTGGCCATCTCCCGTCTGCGCCGCCGGCTCGGGGATGACAGCAACAACCCGACCCGCATCAAGACGGTGCGCCAAAAGGGTTATCTGCTCGTACCCCAGGCTTGGGAATGAGCTGGTGTCTCACACGCCTGCACACCAGAAGCCAGGGAATGACAGCAACAACTCGCTCTGGATCAAGACGGTGCGCCAGAAAGGTTACCTGCTGGTGCCCCAGGCCTAGGAATAAGCCCCGCCGAATGACCTTGATGCACTCAGCGCCCTTCTCCCCTTGCGGGAGAAGGGTTGGGGATGAGGGGCAACAAGGCAATGTCCAGACGCAATCCAGGCAAGAGGAGAGCCCCGATGCGACGCCTGTTTATCCAGTTCTATCTGCTGCTGATAGGCTGCTTCACCCTCGCCATTCTGCTCATCGGGCTGGTCTATCAGGTCAGCGCCGAGCGGGCGGGGGACCGTTATCTGGAGCGGATGATGCAGGGCTCCCTCGGCCTGCTCACTGGCGAGCTGGCCCGGCTGCCGCCGGAACACTGGGCCACCCGCACCGGCGAGCAGAGCCGCCAGCTCAATCTGCCGCTGCAGATCGGCGTCCTCGCCAACCAGCTCCTGGCCAGCGAGGATCAGGCCTTCCTCGAGGCGGGCAACATCGTCATCGTCGAAGAGGATGACACCTTCCTGCAGCGCATCCCGAACACCGACAAGGTGCTGATCGTCGGCCCCGTCCCCTACCTCTCCTACCTGCACGAGCTGCACTGGGTGGACGTGGGGCTGCTGCTGCTCATCGGCCTTTCCCTCGGCCTGCCCATCCTGCTCTGGCTGCGCCCCCACTGGCGCGGCCTGCAACAGCTCGAACAGACCGCCCGCCGGGTCGGCGACGGGGATCTCTCCTGTCGCACCGGTTTGCCGCCCGGCAGCAGCCTGGGCCGGGTCGGCCGCACCTTCGACCAGATGGCGGAGCAGTTGCAGGCCATGCTGGCCAGTCGCAAGCAGTTGACCGACGCCATCGCCCACGAGCTGCGCTCCCCCCTGGTGCGGCTGCGCTATCGCCTCGCCATGCTGGCCGAGCCTCCCTCACCCGAGGAGCAGCAGGGACTGGAGCGGGACCTCGGCTCCCTCGATGCCCTCATCGAGGAGATGCTCACCTATGCCAGGCTCGATCGCCCCGAACTGCCGCTGCAATGCAGCGATCTGGAGCTCGGCAGCTGGGCCGGCAGCCGCCTGGCCGACTGGCAGGCCCTGCGACCGGACAAGCGGCTCGACCTCGTGCGCCCGGCCATGGCTCTGCCCTGGCGCGGCGACACCCGATTGCTGGACCGGGCGCTGGAGAACCTCATCGGCAACGCCCTGCGCCATGCCACCAGCCAGGCAAGCCTCTGCATAGCGCGACAGGGGGACGACTATCTGCTGGAGGTGGCCGACGATGGCCCCGGCATCGAGCCCGCGCTGGCCCCGCAAATCTTCGAGCCCTTCGTGCGCCTGGATCAGAGCCGGGACAGACGCACCGGCGGCGCCGGGCTGGGGCTGGCCATCGTGCGCAGCATCGCCCACCACCACGGCGGCGAGGTGCAACTGCTGCCAAGCAGCAGCGGTGCCCGTTTCTGCCTGATCCTGCCCGTACATTTGGATACAAACCGTCACCAGTCGCTCACTGAACCGCAGGTCGAACAGCCCTAGGATGAAGTCATGGAGAAACGCTCCATGTTATCAAACCGAACGAGGAACTGGAATATGAACAAGCTGATCCCCCTGACTCTGGCCGCTGTCTTCGCCCTGACCTCCGGCTTCACCATGGCCGCCACCCCGACCAAGGCCGCCGCTCCCCACGCCACCCAGACCAAGGTCGTGAAAAAGCATCACAAGGCTGCCCACGCCAAGGCGCCGGCCGTCAAGGTTGCTCCCAAGACCAAGTAAGCCGCCCGCTCCCGTGTCTAGTCCTGAAATAGGTTTACACATTTTCAACTAGCATTTCTCTACTCAGAACCCCCTATGTACCGCATCGGGGGTTCTGTATTTCAACGCATGATGCGGCCGCTCCGCGTTGTAAATATCCACCGCTTCACGCACCATTTCCCGCGCTTGCGCCAAATCCTGCGGGCTTTGCAACAATAACTCTCCTTTCAAAATCCCGTTCACCCGCTCCGCCAACGCATTCTGGTAACAGTCATACCCATCCGTCATCGAGCATTTCACCCCGTACCGTTCATGTAATGACTGATACAGTCCCGAGCAATACTGCACGCCACGGTCTGAGTGATGGATTAGCTCCCCGCTGCCACACCGTTGCTTCAGCGCTTTCTTGAACGCCATCGCCACCGACTCCGCGTGCATTCCTTCGTGTACGTGGTGGCCTACTATCTTGCGTGAGTACGCATCCGTCACCAGGCTCAGGTACAGCGGCCCGCTCTTGGCTGGCAGATAGGTGATATCTGCGACCCAGACCTGCTCCGGTGCCACCGGTGTGACCTGCTCTGGCCCCGCCTTGAGCAAGTTGGGATGACGGTAGAAACGGTGAAAACTGTGGGTGGTCTTGTGATACGCCCGCTTAGGCAGTACCAGCAGGCGGTGCTCGGCCAATATCTGAAACAGCCTGTCACGCCCGACCTTGAGCCCGTCATCATCCTGACCCTGCAGCAGATAATGCAGCTTGCGAGTGCCCACCCGCGGTTGTCGCAGTCGAACCTGACGCACAAAGCGCACCACCTGTAGCCCTTGTGCATGGCGCTCGTCGGCGACCCGATTGCGCTTGTAGTAAGTCTGCCGGCTTATCCCGAGAAACAGGCAAGCCCTGACAATGGTCAGCCTCTCGACTTGCCGCTGCGAGAGGACTTGCCGGGTCGCTTTTTTACGATGGAGACGCCGTAGTCATTCTTCAGTACATCGACGACGGCCTCAAAGAACTGGGCTTTCTGACTCATCAGCGCCAGCTGTTGCTCGAGTTCCTTGATACGCTGCTCGGGCGTCTGGTTGTCGGGGTCTGGCATGGTGATGCTCCTGCCGGCACGAACAGAAGCCCCCTGGCTCCAATCTTGCCGACCATGTTTACGCAACCATACCAGAACGGTGGAACGGCCCTGAATGCCATAACGCACCTGAGCCTGTTTGTAGGTGAGCTCGCCTTTTTCAATCTGCTCGACCAGCGCCAGTTTAAAAGTCAGCGAGTAATCGCGCTGTGTCCGTTTCACACCTTGTCCCATCGGGTTCTCCATTTATTGGGGGGAAAGGTGTAAACCATATTCAGGACGGGACACCGCCATGAAAAAGGGGCCCCCGACAGGGGCCCCTTCTGTTTTTTACGCGCTTGCCGTGACTCAACCCAGCATGTAATCCCCTGGCAGTTCGATGCGGGCCACCCCGGAGGCAACCGCCGCCAGCGCCACGGCACGGGCAACCCGCGGCAGCAGGCGGGCGTCCATGGGCTTGGGAATGACGTAATCCTTGCCGAAGGCGAGTTCACTCACGCCAGCGGCGGTCAGCACCTCGGCGGGCACCGGCTCCTTGGCCAGAGCCCGGATAGCCTCCACTGCCGCGATCTTCATGGCATCGTTGATGCGGCTGGCACGGGCGTCGAGGGCGCCGCGGAAGATGAAGGGGAAGCAGAGCACGTTGTTGATCTGGTTCGGGTAGTCCGAGCGGCCGGTACCCATGATGAGATCCCCGCGCACTCCGTGAGCCAGGGCAGGCTTGATCTCGGGGTCCGGGTTGGAGCAGGCGAAGATCACCGGGTTGGGGGCCATCAGGGCCACCGCCTCGGCGGGCAGTACGTCCGGGCCGGAGACACCGACGAAGACGTCAGCCCCCTCGATCACCTCCATCAGGGTGCGCAGGGGGGTGTCGTTGGCGAAACGCTGCTTGTACTGGTTGAGATCGGTGCGGCCGCTGTGGATCACACCCTGACGGTCCAGCATGAAGATGTTGTGCGGCGCAGCCCCGCACTTGATCAGCAGATCCATGCAGGCGGTGGCGGCGGCACCGGCACCCATGCAGACGATGCGGCTGGTGCCAATCTCCTTGCCCTGCACTTCCAGCGCGTTGAGCAGCCCGGCTGCGGTGACGATGGCGGTACCGTGCTGGTCATCGTGGAACACCGGGATGTCGCAGCGGGCGATCAGCGCCTCTTCAATTTCGAAGCACTCGGGGGCCTTGATGTCTTCCAGGTTGATGCCGCCAAAGGTGTCGGCGATGGCGGCCACCGTATCGATGAACTGGGTGCTGGTCTCGTGCTTCACCTCGATGTCGATGGCGTCGATGCCGGCAAAGCGCTTGAACAGCAGGGCCTTGCCCTCCATCACCGGCTTGGAGGCCAGCGGGCCCAGATTGCCCAGCCCCAGGATGGCGGTGCCGTTGGAGATGACGGCCACTAGGTTGCCCTTGCCGGTGTAGCGGTAGGCATCGGCCGGATTGGCGGCGATCTCGCGTACCGGTTCGGCAACGCCCGGGCTGTAGGCCAGCGCCAGATCGCGAGCGGTCTCGGCGGGCTTGGTGAGGGCGATGGCGATTTTGCCCGGGACAGGTTGGGCGTGGTAGTCGAGTGCCTGTTGGCGGAGATCGTGCTGCTGATCGGACATGGGGGACCCCGATACGGAAATGAATGAGTGATGCGTTGGCTCGCCAGCGGGCGAGGGCTGAGGATCATAAAGAAATCCCCCGCCCTTTCACAGCATAAAATATCGCTGGATAGCAATGACACGCTAGTCAGTAGCATGTCATGCCACCCAGAACTACCCAATTAGCTATAGATTCGATTTCAATCCATGACTGGAATGCCGGCTTTTGCCTCTGCCTGCCGGGCGATGGCCTCCGTCATCCCCTGGAAGATGAAGAGGTGGAACGGCAGCATGGCAAGCCAGTAGGCCAGCCCCCAGGCCCCCTGCGGATGCCAGTGGGCCGTCACCCGCAGCCGGGTCAGGCCGGACTCCAGGGGCTGGATGTTGAGCTCCAGCCGACCGACGCCGGGGGCCTTCATGTTGAACAACAGATCCAGCCTGCGTCCTTCATCCACCCCGAGGATCTGCCAGGAGTCCAGCATGTCCCCCTTCACGAAGCGATCCGGGTTGGTGCGCCCCCGGGTCCGGGCCGGGCCGCCGATCAGGTGATCCATCCATTCGCGCACCACCCACAGCTCGTTCATGTAGAAGTAGCGCTGCTCACCCCCCAGCTGCTGCAACACCTGCCACACCACCTCGGGGGCGGCGAGGCAATCCGCCTCCCCGCTGGCGGTACGGTCGTAGAAGCCATATTCAGGATGGCGCCAGCGCAGACCAAGGGGCGTCTCCTCCCCGTGCTGCTCGGCACCGAGCCTCTGCTCCAACGCCAGGCTCTCCGCCAGCGCCTCGTCGAAGCTGAGCAGATGCTGGGGCAACAGGGCGCGCAAGGGGCCATCATCCGCCGGGATGTCGTGCTTGAGCCCCCCCACCAGCGCCTTGGCGATGGGTTGGGGAACCGAGGTGGCGAACTGCAGCCACCAGGCGGAGAGCCGGGGGCTCAAAAAAGGTATCGGAATGATGGGGCAGCGTTTGCCGATATGGGCGGCGAACTTCTGGAGCTGCTGCTGGTAGCTGAGCAGCTCGGGGCCGGCCGCATTGAAGATCTGGCCATCCACCTCGTCGGCTTCCACCAGCCCGCCCAGATAGTGCAAGAGGTTGGAGAGGGCGATGGGGGGCGTGCGGGAACGCACCCACTTGGGCGTCACCATCATGGGCAGGTTGTACACCAGATCCCGCATCACCTCGAAGGCGGCCGAGCCGGGGCCTATGATGATACCGGCACGCAGCTCTACCGTGGGCACCCCTGCGCTGCGAAACAGCTCCCCACAGTAGCGCCGGGAGTTGAGGTGACGACTGTTGCAGGGCTCGGGCTGGATGGCGCCGAGATAGACGATGCGGCGCACCCCGGCGGCACGGGCGGCGGCGGCGAAGTTCTTCACTCCCTGCTGCTCCAACCGGTGAAAACCGGCCCCCGCCCCCATGGCGTGTACCAGATAGAAGACGGTGTCGACCCCCGCCAGCGCAGGGGGCAGGGTGGCAGGCTTGAGGCTGTCGGCGAGGCGAAACGCCACCCCCTCCGGCAGACGGCAGGGACGACGGGCCCCGGCGATGACCCTGTACCCCAGACCCTGCAGATGGGGCACCAGGTAGGATCCTATGTACCCGGCAGCTCCCATCACCAGACATGTGCGCATCGGCTCTTCTCCCTTGGTTGAGCCAACACCATAGGGCAAAGCGGGGAATTACAGAATGGCGGCCAATAAAAAAGGCACCCGATGGGCGCCTTTTTCAGAATTCTTCAGAAGCAAGATTACTTCTTGGAGGTCAAGCCACCGAAACGCTTGTTGAACTTGTCTACGCGGCCGCCGCTAGAAACTTCTTTCTGCTTGCCGGTGTAGAACGGGTGGCACTCGGAGCACACGTCCAGGTTCAGATCTTTACCGATGGTAGAGAAGGTGTTGATGACGTTACCGCAAGAGCACTTGGCGGTGATGGCTACGTAGTCAGGATGGATACCAGCTTTCATGGACAACCTCAATTATCAGGCCGTGTCGCCATCCGATCTCTTGTCGGACACCACACGATTGTTGAACACAGTTTCAAAGGCTGCGAATAATATAGGAAACGCCTGAGATCAGGCAAGTGGCTTCGCAGAAAAAATAGGCAACCCCTGGTGAATTCTTCCCAAACGCTGGATCTGGTTCGTGTGGCTGTGCCGGTGCCGTTACGCCGTCATTTCGACTATCTCTCTCCCCTGCCCTTGCCTGCCCCCGGTTGCCGGGTCGAGATCCCGTTCGGCCCGCAGACCCTGGTCGGTCTGGTGGTGGATCACCCGACCGAGAGCCAGGTCCCCCGCAACAAATTAAAGCCCTTGAAGAGGGTGCTCGACAGCGCCCCCGTGCTGGGGCCCGACATTCTGGCGCTGATGGCCTGGAGCGCCGGTTACTACCAGCACCCGCTGGGGGAGGTACTGCCCCACGCCCTGCCGGTGCTGGTGCGCAAGGGGGAGCCCGCCGCCTATCGGGAGCTGGAGTTCTGGTTTGCCACCGAGGCAGGCATGGCCATCGACCTCAACGAGCTCAAGCGGGCGGCCAAGCAGCAACAGGCCCTCGCCTTGCTGCGCAAGGGGCCGCAGACCCCCTCCGCCCTCAAACAGGAGGAGATCCAGAGCGCGGCCCTCACCGCGCTGGAGAAGAAGGGACTGCTGGAGAAGCGCTCGCTGGAGCCGAGCCATGATGGCGACTGGGCCACCCGCTTCGAGCCGGGTGAGGGGCTGCGCCTCAACGGCGAGCAGGCGCTGGCGGTGGCCGCCGTCACCAGCCAGAGCAACAAGTTCGGTGCCTTCCTGCTGGACGGCATCACGGGCTCCGGCAAGACCGAGGTTTACCTCAGCATCCTCGAGCCCCTGCTCAAGGCGGGCAAGCAGGCGCTGGTGATGGTGCCGGAAATCGGCCTCACCCCCCAGACCATCAACCGCTTTCGCCGCCGCTTCAACGTGCCCGTGGTGGCGATGAACTCCGCCATGAACGACCGGGAGCGGCTCGATGCCTGGCTCGCCTGCCGCGACGGTGGTGCCGCCATTCTGATCGGCACCCGATCCGCGGTGTTCACGCCGTTCAAGGACCTCGGCATCATCATCATCGACGAGGAGCACGACGGCTCCTTCAAGCAACAGGACGGCTTTCGCTACCACGCGCGGGATCTGGCGGTGATGCGGGCCCATCGCGCCGGCATTCCCATCCTGCTTGGATCTGCCACCCCGTCGCTGGAGACGCTGCACAACGCCCGCAGCGGCAAGTATCACCACCTCAGCCTGACCCGGCGCGCCGGCAACGCCCAGACCGCTCGCCAGGTGATCCTGGATATCAAGAACGTGCGGTTGCAGGCCGGGCTCTCCCCCCAGCTGGAACAGCTGATGGCCGAGCACCTGGCGGCGGGCAACCAGGTGATGCTGTTTCTCAACCGCCGGGGCTATGCGCCGGCACTCATCTGCCACCAGTGCGGCTGGAGTGCCGCCTGCGAGCGCTGTGACGCCTGGTACACCTGGCACCAGGCCGGGCGGCGACTGCACTGCCACCACTGCGACAGCGTGCGCCCGCTGCCCCACCACTGTCCCGAGTGTGGCAGCAGCGAGCTCATCGGCTCCGGGGTCGGCACCGAACAGCTGGAGCAACTGCTCGGCACCGTGTTCCCGCAATATCCGGTGGTGCGCATCGACCGGGACAACACCCGCCGCAAGGGGGAGCTGGAGACCCACCTCGGCGACATCAAGGCGGGCAAGTACAAGATCCTGATCGGCACCCAGATGCTGGCCAAGGGCCACCACTTCCCGGACGTGACGCTAGTGGGCCTGCTGGACGTGGATGGCGCCCTGTTCAGCGCCGATTTTCGCGCCGCCGAGAAGCTGGCCCAGCTCTACACCCAGGTGGCGGGCCGGGCTGGTCGCGCCAGCAAACCCGGGCTGGTGGTGCTGCAGAGCCACCATCCCGAACACGCCCTGCTGCAGGATCTGACCCAGAACGGCTATGGCCACTTCGCCGACACGACGCTGAAAGAGCGCCGCCTGCTGGGGCTGCCACCGTTCAGCCATCAGGGACTGTTCCGGGCCGAGGCCAACGGCCGCGACGAGGTACAGCTGTTCCTCAGTCGTCTCGCCGATACCCTACGCAGCGCCCGCTATCCCCAGGTGCAGGTGCTGGGGCCCATCAGCGGCTTTATGGAGCGCAAGGCGGGCAAGTTTCGCATGCAGCTGCTGGTGCAGGGGCCCAGCCGGGCACCGCTGGCCCAGTTGCTCGACTGGGCGGTGACGGAGCTGGAGGGGTGGCCCGAGACCAAGCGGGTGCGCTGGAGTCTGGATATCGACCCCACGGAGCTGAACTAGCGCGGCTCTGCCAGCACGGCCTCCGCCAACACCCTGGCCTGTTCCAGAGCCAGAGGCTGCTCATAGCTGTGGGCCATCACCACGGCCCCTTCCAGCAGCAGGCATAACCCGGTGGCCTGCACCTCGGTGCATTCGAGGGCCTCCCTGACCCAGTTCAGCAACGCACGCTTGTGGGCCACCACCAGCTTGCGCACCGGGTGGCGAGGATCGGAGAACTCGGCGCTCGCGTTGATGAAGTTGCAGCCGTAGAAGTCGCTGCGGCCAAACCAGTCCGCAAAGCCATCGAGCAGCGCCAGCAACCTGGCCTCCCGCCCCGATACCCCATCCATCCTGGCATCGAGCAGGGCAAAGAACTCCGCATCCCGTGCCATCAGCACCGCTTCGATCAAGGCATCCTTGGTGGGGAAGTGGCGATAGAGGGTACGTTTGGTACTGCCTGCCTCGGCCCAGATGCGATCGATGCCGGTGGCGTGAAAGCCGTGACGATTGAACAACCGATAGGCTGTCGTCATCAGCTGCTGCCGTTTTTCGCTCATGGTGAATTTCCTCTTGAAGTACACCGATCTGTCTACCTAAGGAAGGTGCGAATAAGCGGGGAAATTCTTCTCGGCTGACTCAGTCATTTCATTTCTTCATGTTTGAGCCGATTTTTTCTCCCGTAAATGCCTTGAATCAGCCTATTTAGACCGTTTCTTCGCCATTTAAGGCGTTATCCCCAGTTTTTAGTGAGATCTCTCCCACTGACGTATCATTTGGTCCGCCCGAAACAGGTTGGCCAGCGTGAATAACATCGCCAGTTGGTTATCGTTTTTCAGCAACCCCTTGTATCTGGCTTTCACGAAGCCGAACTGTCGCTTCACGA
>NZ_PQLN01000093.1:0-16993 GCF_002919855.1 Aeromonas sp. ASNIH8
CATGAATATCGACTGGGAGAAGCTCCGCCACAAGTAACGGAGCTAACAGGAGACCAGCAGATCATTTTGGAGGTATTGGGTGAGCGCTATCGGCAAATTTATTCCTAAATCAGGTGCGGAATGTCGGATGGATCATTCACTCGCTCGTACGCAAAAAAAATGAGCCTCGATAGAGGCTCATTTGGGGCGATGCAAGAGGCATTTGTCACATTGGTCAATTATCGTTTTAAGCGTTGCGCTTTCGAACTGAGTCCACCCAAAATTGAATCTGCAATCTCAGTGGGAAATGTATCAGGCAATTGCTGACGAACGATTGATATTACCTCATCCAGATTATCCGTCAGTTCGCTGATGATTTTTTCCATCTGCACTTGTTCAAAACCAATCGCCTTGGCCGTTTGATAAAAATGGCGAGGAAATATCTGCTCTATCGCGTATTTTTTGCCCTTGGTTGCAGTAAGCCCCATGGCCAACTTGGCATCACGGGGATGTAATCCTTTACCACCAAATGCAGGATACATGGAAAGGATGTCGTAAAACGGTGTAAGCCGGAAACGCCCTTCAGGTTCGATAAACACCGAGAAATTCTTGGCATGGCCATCAGTGGCAGCCAGCAGCCAGAACAACACCTGAGACTTCATAAACAGGTACCGATCCTGCTCCGGCGTGGCCGATCCCAGCAGGGTCGTCATGATGTCAGCAATGCCCGGTCCACCATGGCTCTCGTACTTGCGTGCTGACGGTACATTCAACACCTGGCAGAAGTCCTCTTGGGGCAGGCGCATGATCCAACTGCGATCCGTGGCGTAGCGCCGATCGAAGCGTTCCACCGCCAGAGCCTTGACCTTGCCGACCTGCATGATGAAGCAATGGGGAACCGGAAGACCCAATGCTTTGGCGATCAGGGTGCAGAGATATTCGTTTTCTACGCTCTGGGAGAGGTCTATCGAGTAGGAGTGGCTTTCGATCTTGCCAATGGGCAGCTTGATAATGTGGGTGGTTGGGGTCGCTGCATGCGGTAAGCACCAACGGTTGTCGAGGTAGAGTAACGCGGTCTTTTCCTGAGCCCCGGCGATGGATATCCGAAAATCGTCCTCTTCCCTCACCATACCAAGCGGGATCCCTTGCTGGTAGCTGGTCATGATCTGCTCCAGTTCGGCGTCAGAGAGCGGCTTGCACTCAATGCGCTTAACGTCTGGCACAGGTCTGCCCTGAGCCACCAGTTGCAATGCCCCCACGCTGTCCTGGCCAATACAACTGAGCAGATCAAAGGGTTGGGTGGAATCGGCTTGATAGCGCGCCACCACCCGGTTTCTTACTTCCGGGTTATCTGGCAGCAGATTATCGAAGAAGTTATAGGCCTCATCGCCCTGGTAGCGCTGCTGGCGTAATGGCATGGAGAGCGAGATGGGGCGGCTGCCTGGCAACTTCACCCACGATTCATCGTACTGAAATTGGTGAGCACCATTGGTCGCCTTGGTAAAGGTACCTACCCGGTATCCGTTCATGTAGACCGTCAGGCTGGCCATTACCACTCCTCCTTCCAGCCAGGCGTGGCGTTTTCCGCAGGATCGGTGCGGGGCCTGATATCGAGGGAGAGTTCCAGTGCGGCGAGGATCTTGAACAAGGTCTCCAGCTTGGTTGACTCGGGATTGAGCTCGAAGCTGGACACCGTGTCCTGCCTGATCCCCACCTTGCCGGCCACTTTGCCTTGGGAGAGCTTTTGCGAAAGCCTGGCATCCTTGAGACAGGCACTAAGTTGCTTGGCGCTGGTTACTTTCATGATTTGACTTACCTGGTAGCGTAATTTCTTTTAATTTACACGCTGTGGCAGGTATATCAATATTTACCTGCTTTAGGCGGTAAATGTTTTTCACACGCTAAAGGCGGTATTTAACCTTGATCCTCAGGTATGGGTGTCGCACTTTCGATTCAAGGGGCCATTAAAACAAGGTGTAACGAGTTTCAGCAGGAGTGCACTGGGGTTGGCGCAACAAAAGCCAAGGCGGCGATGGTGCGTCGGTTGATCGTCTCTGTCAGTGAGTCCATGATTGTTGCGATCGCTTCACGGGAGCTCACAAGTTCGCACCCGCGTTCGCTTCTTTAAATACCTTCTTGAATTGATGAGCACGAAATTTTGCCAATCTAGCCGAGGTTTCTCGGGAAAATTTGCAAATGCAGTGATGGTGTCATACCAAGCAGCCACCTCCATTGAAGATCTAAACTGGACAGGTCCCCAGTGTTATCGAAAACGGGGGGGCGCAACCAACAAGGTAACTCTGACATGTTGAAACCCATTCTGGTACAGCTCCGAGAGGCCTTGGCCGAGCTGCCCTACTTCACCCATATCGACAACCAGCATGACTACGAAAGTGCGCTGGCACTGATAGATGAGCTGGTGGATGACTACGATAACAACGTCCAGCTGTTAGACCTGCTGGCGGCCAGCATTGAGCGTTGGGAAGATAATGCTGAAGAGTTTGCTGAGTTTAACCGGCGGGTGGCGGCCATCCCTGCGTCATCATCGACATGAACCACTAGGCTAACGTCTTGCCGCCGGGCGCAGCCTACCGCATGAAGTCCGAGCACGACAACAAGCTGCTGATGGATCTTCGATCCAAAAATCGGATGGTTGCACACACTCCAGGGTGGTCAAAATTGGACGCTGAAAACCCCGGATGGATGAGTCAGACAGGAATGCCGCCTGACGGCCTTTGCTTTTCAGTGGTTCGTCTCCATCGGAAGCGCCCAAGTGAATTCCCCTTTATTACTACACCGGGGCCCAGATCAGCAGGCGCTGCCAGTTCGCTCACACAATGAGGGGAGGAGGGCCATGACACGACTAATGCTGCGATGACAATAAGGGGCATCGTAGCGTTGATCTCCAGCCCGCGCTTGATCAACGTTGATTTGCAAGAGCTGAGGGTAGTGATGGCAAGGATGGGATTCTAAATCATAGGTCCTCCAGGTTGACGCTGACGAACTCCGACCGTTTGACTCGCTCATCGACAATACGGTTCAGCTCGGCATCTTCGGCCAGTTCCAGATAGTAGGCGTAGAGCTCAGGCGGCACACAATAGAATGCTGGCTCGTTACGATAGAGGATGGCGACGGCATCGCCTTTTCCCTCTTTGATGGTCCCCATTGGATTGCGTCTGAGCTCTGTGATATTGGCAGTGGTGGCTGCCAGGCTTTGGTAACTCATGATGATGTCCTCGGCATAGAGCACCGCACTATGGAATACCTTAATAGATACTCAACTCGACGATTGTCACAGTATCAATCAGCGCCCATGTTGCGCTTTCCACGCGATAAACTCCGAGGGCCGTAAACCATAGCGTGCCAGAACACCTTCATGCAGCCTTCGCAACTCTTCAACAATCAGTGCCTGTACGGCCGATCGCTCTTGCTGCGGGACGTTCTCTGACACCGCTTGTTCAATGGTGCTGAGTGGATCAAGTTGGATCGACGTGACGACCCCACGGACAGTCTGTTTGATAAGATCCCGCCATGCTAGGCGAAGTGGGTCAGGTTCGGCGAGATCCCGCTTGATGGCAAGATATTCTTGGGTTGAACGTTCATAAGCCCACACGTACAGGTCGCGTAGCAGTTCGATGCGGGCCATTTCGTACACACCGAGGGTGGCGCGGCTGTAGGCCTGTTCTGGTACATCGAGGAAGGTGAGCGGGCAGAGGTTGCCACGAAACAGGGGGAGATTCGCGGCTAGGCGGGAAGTGCGTTTATTGATGTCGGCAAAAGGTTGTAGGTAGGGCAAGTGCACCATCATGAAAAACGATTGTTCAAACGGATCGTGGATCTGATTGGCTTTGCTCAGCACCTCGTCCAGCACCTCTTCGATTTGTTGTGCCGTGGATAACGGGCGATAGATACTTTTACTGATGTCGACAGCATGTTGGCGAATGCGCCCCTCATCGGCAGGGTTGGGTAGCAAGTTTTCCGCCAGGGCGCTGTGCAAGTTCATCAGGGTGTAGCGGTTAAATTCGGCACTGTCGATGTTTTCGACCAGTAACTCGATCGCGGTTTTATGGTTCAGGATCATCTGCGTTTCGATGGCTCCCTTACCCCGCGCGGCCTTGCCGTGCTCGATAAGTTCACGGGTGTCTAGCCTGCTATAGGTATTACCTTCCAGGTGGCTCGATGCCCATGATAAGTCGATCAACAAACGGTTCAGGATCGCTCGACTGTATGTGCCGGCAGGCTCATCGATGTCTGTGGTCTTGCCCATGTTGTGCAACTGACGGCGCAGTGATTCGGACAGGTAACAGGTTTCGTTGGGATGATATGCCTGCAAGAAATCATGCTGATAGCCCACGGGCTTGCGGGCTGGGAGGGGCTGGTCGATATAGGCAAGGATATCCAGGCTGTCGGCAGAGAGTGGGATGAACGCGGGGAAACTGTCCACCTTGGCTATCCGGGGCTCGGTATGGCTCTCGGAGTCAGCATGATAGCGGCGAGCCCGTCCTTCGCCTTGGGCTGTGATGTGGCCGCTTTCAATCAGCTTGGCTATCAGGCGCTGTGCGGTGCGTCTGGCTATGCTCGGGTGGCGGCCCAGCAGTTCAGCCAGCGTCAATCCGCTTTCGGATCCCCTGATAGTCTCTAGTAGGTCTGTGGTCGCTGACATCGTGTTTGTTGGCGCGTTTTTCATATATATGGCGCCATTTTGGCGCAGTTAACTAAACTGCGCCAGTTTTAGTGGCAAGTTTGGCGCAGTTTTGCGGTGGCTTCATAGGTTAACGTTTGGGGTTTGAAAGAGTCCTGCATCGTTGATGGTATGGTTTAGATGGGCTAGTTTAAAGGCGCAATGATACAGGGAGCCGCCTCGCCATGTCCTACGCTGCTTATCGTTCTGTTCGCCAGATCCGCCAACCGAAGGGGCTGATGGCCTCGCTGGCCTTGCCCCAGGAGCTTGTGGGGGCGCATCATCTCATTGTGGCTGGAATGGCTCCCTCCATCGTCAATGAACTGGCTGCGTTGCTGGGCTGCGACGTCAAGATAGTCTGTCAGCTGGTTGGCATTGACCGCTCGACGGTGACACGCAAGCGCACTGCGGCGGCCCTGCTGTCCCGCGCTCAGAGTGCCCGTATCTATTCATTCGTTAGTGTGATGGAGGCTGCGGAGTCGCTGTTCGAGGGGGGCAGGGGGAAGGCGCTTGAGTGGTTGAACAAACCTGCCCGGGCGCTGGGAGGAAACCCTCCTGCTACTTTCCTGACGACCGCTGTCGGAGCTCAGGCAGTTATCGATCTCATCGGCCAGATTGAGCATGGCGTCGTCGTTTGATGGCGACCTATCTCGCTGAAGGCGTTACCGCTCGACAGCGGTGTCCAGCATGTGCAGGAGAAAGCCAAGTATTGTTCAATTGACGTCACCCGAGTCAGTCACATTCCCCCTTGCATATCGGCTAAATGATCCCGCTCCCTCGACGATTACCCACTTGGTGAATTGCATCTCCATTCCTGACTTCATTCACAGTACCTGCCTGCGGTAGGCCTGCCATGCGCAGGTTCAGAGGTTCGGTGTGTGGCTGAATCGGTTTATCGCTAAGGAACTGTTTGAAAACAAAATACATTTTTATGTAATGTGTTAGTAACGGGTGATACACGGGGTTTACATGAGGACGAAGGAGTCAGGGAACTATCAGATCCATCCGGCGTTAGTCGCGTTTCGTGAGGCGTGGTTGGAGTTGGGCTTCAAGACTGGGCTGCCGATTGCCGATCAATTCCATACGCTCTGGGAGTCAGCCATTATTCTCTATCGTCCCTTGTCGTCAGGCGATGATGTGGGCAGTGCGCTTATGATCGTAGGGCCATTGTTGCCAGTATTGTCTTGGCCGTCGCCAATCAAACCGCAGCCTGGGCAACGATTGATCCCCTGCGGGCTGAATGATGGTGAGGTCGAGCAGCATCTGGCCGGGGAGTGGCTGAGGTTGATGACGCTGTTAGGGGAGCCCCGTCTCATCGAATGCAGCCGACGAATTTTCAATCGCGTTCTGACAGACGAGCAGCGTCTTAACTGGTTTCAGAAGAAGCGGTTGTCTCAAGACTATTGGGCCAAGGTGTGCGGGTTGTCCCGGGAACAGCTGGCGCATGCTCAGGAGGCGCTGAGCAAGTCCCGGCAAAAAGACAAAAAGAACGGGATGGTATCGGTGCCCGAACCTAACTTCTTCTTGCAGAGGTTAGCCGATGAGTGATGACCTTTCGCAGGAGCAGGCAGTGGAGGGTCTTGACGCTGAACCCGCCCGTTCCCTTACCCGACAGCTGGTGTTTCCGGAGGCGTTGGCCGAGTGGCACCGGCAAATCCTTGAATCGTTGCAAGCCTGCTGTCAGGGGATCCTGGGATTGGATCCAACACTGACCGCGTTGTTGGCCGCCGAGCTGCAGTGGATCGATTCTGTCTCATCCAAAGAGATGCTGCCCCCATCGCCACTCTCTGCCATGCAAATGCGTGAGCGGTTGAGTAAAGATCGGAGACTCAGCCAATTCTATCTCGTTGACGCCATCTTGGCGGAATTGCGTAGTGGCCATAGCCTCAACGGTGAGCTATTTGCTCAGCTCAAGTCCGTGACGATCCTGGCCGTCTTGGCGTTATCACATATCAATTTTTCTCAGGGTATTGCCGAGCGGGACCAAACGGTCGAAGAGGCGCTGCGCAACGTCAGGCTGATGGCGAACAATCAACGTGAGGTGATGATTAAGGCCCTGTCTGAGGTCGATTTTACGCAGCCGATACTGACGCTATTGCAAGCCATCAAGATCCAGAGAGAGCAATATGCCAATAACAAGCAGGTGAGCGTCAATACAGGGGCCTTGGAGGCCCTACTGAGCCGACTCTATAAGGCGCGAGCCAAAGAGATCAAAACGGGTACCCGGTCAACCGGCGAACGCCAGCGGTTCCAACTGGAGGCGCGTTATCAAGAGCAGCTCGACGAGCAGACCCAAATCCTGTTGCTACGGGAGGTTCTGCTGCAGCGCGGCAAAGTCAAACTGACCGAGTGGGAGGGTGAAGAGGAGCGAGGAACCCTCCCTGAGCAGCAGACGCTGCTGGTGTCCTCTCAGCCACAGGGGTTGATGGATATTCAGGCGAGGGTTTTGCAAAGCGCCTCGGTAGCGCTCTCCATGTCGATGCGTCATCTGCAGTTGCCGGCCAACCTTTGGATTGCCACAGCGTCACAGATCACACGCCTCGTCGATGCCTTGATGCCTCAGGCGGTCGATGAAACGGCGTTGCCGGCGCTGTCGATCCTGCTGCAACTGGTGATGGGCACGAGTAGCGAGGACTTGCACAAGCTGCCGGTCTGGCCGAGTACTGAGATTAAATTGCCTGCTCCTGGCTCTCGATTTGCCGATGACGACGGACCCTCAAAGAATGCCAGTGGTATTTGGCTGCTTCCTCATGGGGCGTATCTACAACGCTATGTAGAGGTTGCCCACAGCCGAGTGCATAGGAAATTGCACTCTTTTTTGCCAAAGAGCGACTTATTCTTGCAGCTACCTTTGCCAAAATGGGCCACTCATTTATTGGTTGGACACGGTTGGAGGACATTGAGTAGTAGCGCGCAGGTGGATTGTTTAGCGCGAGCAAATGAGCGAGCTGGCACGGCCTTGACCATGCGACAGCTGCAAAACTACCAGCGTGCTTGGTTGCAAAGAGAGGGGATTGATAGCGCCATTGCCGGTATCCTGCGTGGCAAGGCGGCTCAGCAATGTTCCCCTATGGCCTACAGTCATGTGCCACGTAAAGACGTGTTGCAGATCTGGCGCCGTTATTTGGCCTCCATGGGGATGACCGCGGTGGTGCTGGCACCGGAATTAGAACAAGGAGCTGTCGGATCACGCCTCTATCCTAGCGTTGGCGAGCTTGCTCGACTCCTAGGAAATTATCAGCAGTACCTCTGTGCACGACTCAGTGGGTCACGGCAGCAGCGTCCAACGCTGACGCAATATCATAACCTCCTCGTGCGCCACAGTTTGTTGATCCTCCATCTTTCTACTGCCGCCAGGCCCGTGACGGAGATGTACGGCAGGCGTGGTGATTACTGCCTCATCAGTCGCTTTATCCGGCTGACAGACAAAGAGGGACGATCTGTGAGCTCGGCCAGGTTGGTGCCATTGTCAGCGTTGGCAGTGCAGCAACTGCAAGCCTGGGAGCGCTATTTGACATATTTGGCATGTCAGCGTGAGCCGCTGCTGGCGCCGTTAGTGTCGGCGGCGGAGCAAGCATTGAGTGGAGCTGGAGCGCTCCTGTTCTGGGCGGTCGAGGCCAAAGATGGCAGCCTGGAAGGCACAGAAATCGTCACCCCAAATTCGATGATGAGGCAGTTCGAAAATCTGTTGCCCCTGGCGCCAAACTGGCATCGCCATTCGGTGCGCAGCCACCTGCTGGAGCAAGGCGTGGCCACCGAGTTTATCGATGCGCTGCTTGGTCATGAGGAGATGGGGACAGAGTTCACAAACCAGTACAGTAGTGCGGCGTTGAGCGATCTATTTACCCTGACGGACGTGCTGGACAAATGGCATCAAACCCTCGGGTTGAAGGTGATGGGCGAATGGACAATCCACTGATCGATTGGCGTGAACAGCTTCGAAAGGAAGATGAGCGTGCAGCGAACGTTCTTCGGTCTGGTCGGGCTATGCGTCGGGATCGTCTCAAACGTGCTCAGGTGCAAATAGAGCGTCGAGCACTGGATGCGCTGTTGCAACATTTGCCCGGCCTATTCAAGGAGCCAGCCGATGTCCGAGGGTTTGAGTATCTGTGGCCATTGGCGATGAGCACGTTGACGGGCAAGTATAGGCGACAGTCTGAATTCAAGGCTGGGCTGCGAGCCATCCTGCTTTGCCTGCAGCAGGGCAATACCAGCGGGTATTGGCAGTTGCCGTTGCCGACAATCCCCCTGACGGTGCTTCGGCGCCCGCTACCTTACACTGAAAAGTGGTTTGACAAAGCGCAGCGCTGTAGTCAAGCGCTGCTGAACTGGCATAGACAGATCGAGGCCCGCGACACTAGCCTGATCGAAGCTGAAGATTTACTGGCCGACATTCTTCATAGCGCGGTGTTTTACTGCGGTGTACACCAGACGGCGATTTTGCACGCACTGATGCTGGCCATCGCTGAGCGGCGAAGATTATGCACGAATGGCTCAGTTGTTTGGTTGCCTTTGACGTTAGAGAGCAAGGCGTTGGCCACCAATGCGCACGATAGAGCAGGGAAGGGGGTTACCGAGCTCCAGATTTTCCTAAGCCTGCCGACTCTGGGGTTGGTACAGCGCTGGTATCGTCGGCGCGGCAAAACGTTTGAGCTTGCCGTTGAGCTCGATACATTCAGCTTATGGGCCCAGAGACATCTGACTGCACCCCTGCGCGGGATCAAAGAGTTTTGCCAAGGGGCGAGTCTGGTAACCGGTGGGCAAGCCGGGGTCCGCTGGCCACAGATCCTGACTCATGTGGCATCTGGGGCGTTACACAGTGTACCGCTGCCTCATGAAAACTGGCTTTCACTGCATCATCCGACGGTTGCGGATGGTCACCAAGTGGTGTGTTTGGCGCAGGAGGCGAGTACCGGATTAGTCGATAACCTGACGGCAGGCAGTTCCAAGCGTTGGCGCTACCATGGCGAAGACCACCCTTATTCATCCTTACTGGCTCGGTTGCGAACGGTGTTGGCGGAAAAGGAGAGCGCGACTCGCAAGCAGACGAAGGCAAGCTGCCTCGCAGGACTGAACCGGTTGCGCAATGAGCAGACCCTCAGCAAGTCAGAGCAGATCCTGGTTGGGTGGCTACATCAATGCATCGCAAAGAACAAAAACAAGCCTTCGACGCTGCGCAGTTACCTTAGTCGCGGTGGTCAGCAATGGCTTGTTCGGTGCTTTGATCATGATCTCGGCTTATGGGATGGCGATCGTTTTCTGAGCTGTTATCGAGCATTGCTGGAAGAGTATGGGGGGACTTCAAATCTGGTCGTCGACCCGGCGCTCTCTGGTGCGGTTGAACGGACGGACCTGGAAAGATCCTCCTCCGCAGAGCCGGAAAGTTCCTCTTCCGAGGCGCCCGTTAGCCAAAAGAATGCTGTCAGCTACATGGCTGCACGCTTGACCAGCCTGCACAGCTATGCGGTGGCGAGTTACCACTTGGCCCCATTGCCGGAGGAGCTGGTCCCGCGCGAGCGCCAGAGGCCCCATGTGCGTGCCACCTATCTCAGTGAACCTCTCTTTCGACAGTTGCTGCGTGGAATGGAGCGGATGACGCACACCTCATCGAGTTACCGAGAGTGTCTGAGCGCGTTATACATCGTGGCTTATCGTGCTGGACTGCGCTTGAGCGAGATCCAAAAGCTCAGGTTAAAAGATATCGAACGCAGTCCAGAGTGCTGGCTATATATCCGCGATACCCGGCTTGATGATGGCAAGAGTGACAGTGCCACCCGCAAGATCCCCCTGGGGGTCTTGCTGACCCCGGAAGAGCGTACTCGATTGGATGCGTACTTATCTGGGTTATGGTCGCGAAAGGCGAAAAACGCGAACGCGCTGGCGTTTCCCTCACAGAGCGGTTGGTTGATACCGATGTCGGATGAAGAGATCAGGGGGCCGTTAACCAGTATCCTTCGGCAGGTTGGTGGGAAATACTATACATTCCATCATCTGCGGCATACGGCATTGAGCCGCCTGCAACTGCTGTTACATCACGAAGCTCTGGCACTGCACAGTTTGCCAGGGTGGGCACATTTCCTGCCTTGGTCGGCCGCACAGTGTACCTCTATCTACCAGACCATCACACACTCATCCACTCAGGGGGATTATTGGGCGCTGGCCCAGTTTGCTGGCCATCAGAGCCCGGAGACGACGTTGCACTCATATTTGCATTTTACCCACTGGGTCAATGCAGCGTGTCTGTTGCAGGCTAAGTACGACTGGTCTTTGTCACTGCGACACCACTTCACCGGGCTGTCTCGTGCAAAGCTCACACAGAACGACTGGTTGGAGGGGCCCTTGACATGGCAGCGCTGCCGGGAGGCCCTGCTCCAGTCGCTTTCGCCTTATCTTCAACAGGTCTCCTGGGTCCTGATGGAGTGTGCACCTTACCCTCCCTTGGTTAAACACAAGCTGGATTTTGATGCCGCTCTGGAGCTGATCGCACGGTTCGCACGACATGAAGATATCACCGATCAACTCAATCGTTATCAACTCACACCCGCTATGGTCGATGAGTTAGTTGAAAAAATTCATTTACTTAAAGCATTTAAGACTCAGCGGGGAGCACAGCGATTGCTCTACTCAACGTCACATCATCTGAATTTGCTTCCTGGAGCCTTGCGCAGTCATAAGGAGCAAATCGAACTCCGTAAAGTGGTTAAACTGGCTCGCCAGGTCTATCGCGAGCAACGAGCGGCTTTCATCGAATGGATTGGCTATCTGCTAGTCCGAAGCAATACTCGCAACACTGGGATCCCCTTCACGGATCCACAGATGTTGCAAGCCTTCCTGAGTGTGACGGTATTACTGCTGCCAGCGACACGGATTGCGATCGAGGTACGATGTGGCGCCAAACGGAGTGAAAAAGCCCCATGGCGGGAGGTCATCTCACGCTATCGCGTGAAGAGTGAATTCATTGAAAAAAGTGGGGCTAACCGGGCACTACTGCGAATAATTCATCCTGACGAGGCGGGTATCTGTCAGCGTTCTACTGAGCGGCAGCAAAATGCTGACACGGTAAAACCAATGGCGCGCTACAGCACTCCGTTGCTACGGACAGTCGCCTATGTCGTGGCGCTGAAAGTAATGAGCATCCAAGAGCTGGTATCGCTAGGTAACAAGAAGAAAGCCGACTTTGCACGTCAAACCGCGCGTGAGCTTACAGATTGAACGTGCAACATGCTGAAATAGAATAAAATCTATTTGCTTCGCCATTTTGCCAGCTGCCTGACCACTGCGCGCTGCGCATCTGATGACCTGAAACGCCCTCATCACGGATTCTTGGACGCCTGATCATCGTCGACGCTCATTCTCACGGCGGGGCATAACTGTCTGGCAGTAGGGATCCCCGTCCGTTAGGGTGGGGAGTGTATTAACGTGGCAGCACAAGCAAATCTGCACTCTTGAGCTTGAAGGTACAGCCTTGCTCGATCAGCTCCTCTCGATTTGCCAGCACCAGCGGGTAGAGCAGAGGATGTTGTTGGTGTTCGCCGTTATAGCTCACCTGCATCCGTTCCAGTGCATAGTGCATCAAAGGGATGCGCTGGCTGATCAACAGCTTGCCATCTGCCATGGCGTAGTCGCTGGCAATGATGGCTTGCTGTCCTTCGCTGAGGGCTGGATTGGGGATAACGATGGAGGTGAACCGGGTGTTCCACTCCCGATCCTGATCCCGGCCGTGGGGGGAGGCATCCAGCAGATCTGGTTCGCCGCGAAAACGACTCATCACGAAGTCCAGATATTCCCCTTTCTTCTCGCAGTAGGCGCGCACGTGCCAGCGGATCCCGTCATAGACCAGGGTATGGGGCACGATATTGCGGCCGCTCTGCGCCTCTGAGCTGAGCGACACGTAATCGACATCGACCCGCAGTTGGCCGCGCGCCGCCTGCACCAGACCACGCACGATTTTCGGGTCGATATGGCGGTTGGGCACATCCAGGATCTCGATATGGCCGTAGCGCAGGTCCATCAGCGGCAGGGTTAACAGGCCCGCTTCATGTTGGCGCTGGTGCTGCTTCTCACGGTGCAACAGCATCAGGTACTCATCGACGTTGCCTTCACTAAAGCGCGGCACAAAGTGGTCGGTGGGTTTTGTATCCCTTCAGACTTTTGTCATAGACCAGCCCGTCCGGTGCATAGTGAGTCAGGTAGTGATTGATATCCCGTGACGCTTGCTGGCGACCGATATTGAAGGCGGTCATCAAATGATTGGTGGTCAGCCGTCCTTCCCATTGCAATACGATTTCCAGCAGACGAAAACGCAGGGTTTGATCCCAAGTGAGCTCTTTGGGTGCCATATCTGTTCCAAAATGCGACATGTGTATGTAACCAGTATCGGCATGAGTATACAGGCTACATATAATCAATCCATCGAGATGAACGTTACAGGAGTATGTCATGAACGGAAAGCTGGACAGTGCATACAGCCATCACGCCGCGTGCCGGATGCAGCAGCGTGGTATTGATCCCGAGTGGGTGGAGCTGCTGCTGAGCAGCGGGCGCTCTGCGTATCACCAGGGCCGCGAAGTGGTTTATCTCGATCGCAAAGGCGTGGCTATGCTGCAAGCCGAGTGCGGATTGCCCGCACAATGCTGTCAGCGACTACGTCGTCACTATCTAGTCCTACAAGGCGGCTAGATTGTCACCGTCGGGCATAAAACCGCTCACTTCAAACGCGATCGGCACTGAGGCACCATGAACCCAACGCGGTTATCAGATCAGGCAAGCATGCCCCTGATCAGGGGGATATGTTGCTTGTTGTCAGCCGAGCGAGTGACGACGCTGACCGCTTTACTAGCCAACGGCGCATGTCACCAACAGGGTAAGATGTCACCGCTGGCGATGATGGCGGCATTGGCCATCCATATCGAGCAACACCGGTTGGATCGCACGTTACTGCCCATCGACCAGGGGCGTGAGCAACTGATGGCCGGTGCTGCCGACTTGCTGGGGAGGGACGCCCGCTTTGAAGATCAGGATGCGTTTCGCCTGTTGGCGCTACTGCTCGACAAATTGCTGCGGGGAGGGCGTGGCAGCCGTCCGGCCAAGCAGGATGGACTCACGGTAAGTGTGATGGAGTTGCGGGCGCTGGCGGTCAGATCCCCGAATAGTGATGCCGTGGTGCGTGGCAGCTGGCGGCGCAAATCACGCAACCAGCTGGGCCACGCCAGCTGGCTGGATGTGGTAGAGGCTGCACTTTGGTGCTTCTGGCATGGGGATGACCTGGCCAGTGGCGAAGTATTGCTCGGGGTATTGCTGGGCCGGGATGAGCGCGTACGGTTGGTCTATGGTCTGCTGGCCGGTGCTTTCTATCTGTCAGATCGGACGGATTGAAGAGGGAGCCCAAAGCCCAAGACTCTCAGTTCCGCTGATTTTGTGTGAAATGCAGCAACTACTCAGCAATGGGCTGGTTTACATCGGCCAGTATGAATTGATAGCAATAACAGCCTTCACTGACTGGTAGATCCTTGAATCTCGAACAAATCCCCAACATTGATATCTAAGTGGCGACATAACTGTTCTATCACATCCAGTTCTATCCGTGTCGCAGTTTCATTGTAGAGACGGTGAATGGTGTTCCGGTTTATACCTGTTTCTCTAGCTACTTCAGCAACTTTCAACTTTCGCTCACCTAAAATTCTCGACAAGTGGCACTTAATCATTACTCCTCCATAAAAAAAATACCCACAGCGTAGCAAAATGTCTTGCAAGGGTGTTTAAAGGTGCTAAAGTCTCTCCTGTAGTGCATATGGTGTCTTTGAAGAGAATAAAGCGAGGATATGATTATGGCATACACCTATCTGACAACAGAAGAGCTCTCTGCACGGATCAAGTTTGATCCGCGTACCATCCGCAACCAGCTCAAGGATTCCGTGCTGCTCGAAGGGCTGCATTACATTCGCCCGTTTGGGGGACGCAAGCTGTTGTTCCTTTGGGAGCCGATCGAAGAGGAGATGCTCAAGCACAGCGCCACGTTCGAATCTTTCCAAGGCTAGGGGGTGGCAAGATGGCGTCTATTTTCAGTCTCAACCAACGGCTGTATCTCGATTTTACCTTCAAGGGCAAACGTTGTCGGGAACGGACCGGCCTGCCGGATAGTGAGCAAAATCGTCGCAAGCTCAAGCAGTATTGTGAGCGGATGGAGGCTCAGATCACGCTGGGGCAGTTTGATTTCTGCAAGGCGTTTCCCAATAGCCCTCGCTTTGACTATTTCGCCAACCAGGCCAAGCGGGAAGCGGTATTGTTGGCGGGGTGCCCCTTGCTGCGCGATTTCGCCGAGCAGTGGTATGCCGAAAAGGCGGCAGAATGGCGCACCTCCCAGCGGGAGACGGTACGCGACATTCTCGATGGTCACCTGTTGCCGCAGTTTGGCAACCAGCCGCTGAGCCTGATCGACAAGGGCGCTATTTTGGCATTCCGGGCGCAGGTGACCCAGTTGCCCGGGCGCAGTGGCAAGCCGATCTCCGCCTCGCGGGTGAATCACATCATGACGCCGCTGCGGATGATGCTGACTGATGCGGCCGACCGCTACGGCTTTATCTCTCCTTGGCGCAATATTCGGGCGCTCAAAATCCCCCGTACTACCATCATGCCGTTCAGTCTCGACGAGATAGGTGACATCGTGGCCACGGTGCGGGCGGATTATCGCCCTTACTACATCACCCGTTTTTTCACCGGCTTGCGTTCTAGCGAGATCCACGGGTTGACCTGGCGCCATGTCGATTTTGAGCGCCGGCAGTTGCAGATTTATCAAGCCTGGGTGCGCGATGAATTGATCCCGACCAAGACCGATGGCTCCTACCGGACGGTGCAAATGAGCGAGCGGGTGTATGAGGCACTGCTGCTTCAGCGCAGCCGGCAAGGGATTGATGTCACTCCGGATCACTTTGTGTTTTGTAACCGCAATGGCCGTCCGCTGGAGGATCGCAATGTGGCGAACCGGATCTGGTATCCGTTATTAGCTTTGCTCGATCTGGAGAAGCGCAAGCCTTATCAGACTCGGCACACGGCCGCGACCCTCTGGCTGGCATCCGGGGAGAGCCCGGAGTGGATTGCCCGGCAGTTGGGCCACAACAGCACGCAAATGCTGTTTCGGGTCTATTCCCGCTATGTGCCGGATCTGTCGGGGCGCGATGGGCATGCCTTTGAGCAGATGCTCAGTCGCTATGAGCCGACCGCATCGGGTCAGCGCGATGAGAGCACTACCATCCTTAACGAGGAGATCCACCATGGCCCACGTCATTAATCGGCAGGAACCTGGTCCATTGCTGTGGGCAACGCGCTTGCATTGCCTTGAGGGGCATTTGGAGCAGTGGCAACTGTGGACGCCCGGTGACACCCAGTTGGTGGTGGTGTCGCACAGTGAGATGGCTCATATCGAGCCCAGTGGCCAGCTGGTGCGCTGGCGGCTTGCCGCCCAGCCGTCTGCTCCGGTCGGCCTGCCTACGCAGGGGATTGCGGGGATGACCGGCGAGGCCGCCCGCCAGCTGTGGCTGTTTCACCTCGAGCAGGCACGGTCAGCCGCTCATGGCCAGATGATAGAGCAGCTATGGCAATTTTATGCTGGCCTGCCCAGTGGCGGGGTTCGTCAATTTGTCCAGGGGCTGCTGTTTGATAAACCCTTTATTGCCGCCTTCTATCGCGGCAAAGCGAGTCATCACCACCACCATGACTACGAGGGCGGCTTGCTGGAACACAGTGTTGAAGTGGCGCTGACGGCCAGGATGCTCTGCCAGCAATACCAGCTCGACAGCCGCACCGCCGACGTGGCCTTTTTGGGCGGGCTGTTGCACGATGTCGGCAAGCTCTACCTTTACTACAACAACAGCAGCGGGGAGGGGATCTGCTCCTCCCATGAGGCGCTCAACTTTATGAAGCTGGAGCCTTACCTCGAGCCATTGATGGCGCGAGAGCCGCGGGTGTTTGAAGCGCTGACCGCCTGCCTGTCGGCCTCGGTGGGCAAGCAGCAAATCCAGTACATGCCTGAAACCATCGTGAAGATGGCCGATCGCCTGTCAGCCGAGGTGTACCACTGGCGGCGGGTGTTTGTGGGCTTACCCGACTTTTACTGGTTTCACAAATCCGATGAGGATGCCCGGATCTACAAACGGCTGGGATGAGCGAGGCCTGTTGGGCGAGTTCGTAAAGAAACAGGGCCGCCATGTGCGCAATGCTGTTCACTTAAGCGGAGCCGCATTGCGATTTACCGGAAAACGGGTCTTTGATATCTTCACCGCCCTGGGTCTCGATGGCCTGGGGCGTTTTTCTATGAACATGACGCCTATGCAGCCC
>NZ_PQLN01000094.1:0-16967 GCF_002919855.1 Aeromonas sp. ASNIH8
CAGAAGGAGGCAATATCAATATGATGCACGGCGACAGCAGGGTGATGGTGGTGGTGTGTTTGGAGACAGCCAGTTTACCAGCACCCTGTCTGTCAACTTCCACTTCCCCAAGATCCCGCGAAGAACCTTATTTTTTGGGGTAAAATAACAAACTTGGATATGACAAAAAAAGCAGACATTCTGTGATAAATCTCATATCCTGTGCGGCGTCACGAGGTGTTTGCTGGCAAGGTATCACAAGGTAACAAAGTGTTATTTTTCGTTAGAAAATAATTTCAGACCAGGCCTGACGCGGCTTGCAGCCTGATAGCGAAAAAATACCTGGCCACGACGCCGAATACTGCACAGAAAATTGACCTGGATTAAACCATTGCAGGTCTGATTTCGTTACTTTACAACATATCCATACTGACACGGTGAGACAGGAAGCCTCATTGGCGACCATCTCTCCAAACAATATCAATAATATGGGGTGAAACCATGTACGAGAAGTCTGTTGTTATTACTGCTGAAAACGGCCTGCACACCCGTCCTGCAGCTCAGTTCGTGAAAGAAGCCAAAGAATTCCAAAGCGAGATCACTGTGGTCTCCGGTGGCAAATCCGCCAGCGCCAAGAGCCTGTTCAAGCTCCAGACCCTGGGTCTGACCAAAGGCACCAACGTGACCATCCAGGCTGACGGCCCGGACGCTCAGAAAGCCGTTGAGAAGCTGGTTGCCCTGATGGACGAGCTGGAGTAATCCAGCTTTACTCCTCCCCCACAGTCGTTTTAATAGGAAGGATTATGATATCTGGCATTCTTGCGTCCCCCGGTATCGCATTCGGCAAGGCGCTTCTTCTGAAAGAAGATGAAATCGTTATCAATCAGGGCAAGATTCCCGCCGAACAGATTGATGCCGAGATCAACCGCTTCCTCGAAGCCCGCACCAAATCAGCCGCACAGCTGGAAGCCATCAAAGAGATGGCCGGTCGCACCTTCGGTGAAGAAAAAGAGGCCATCTTCGAAGGCCACATCATGCTGCTCGAAGATGAAGAGCTGGAAGGGGATATCAGATCCTTCATCAAAGAACACAAGGCCTCTGCCGACAGAGCCGTTCACGAGGTGATCGAACAGTACGCCAAGATGATGGCCGATCTGGATGACCCCTATCTGCGTGAGCGCGCCACCGACTTCCGTGACATCGGCACCCGTCTGGTCAAGAACGTACTGGGCATCGCCGTTGTCAACCTGAGCACCATCGACGAAGAGGTCATCCTGGTCGCCAAAGACCTGACCCCGTCTGAAACCGCTCAGATCAACCTGAAATACGTGCTGGGCTTCGTCACCGACATCGGTGGCCGTACCTCCCACACCTCCATCATGGCCCGCTCCCTGGAGCTGCCGGCCGTTGTGGGCACCAACGACATCACCGAGCGCGTCAAGAACGGTGACACGCTGGTGCTGGATGCGATCAACAACCAGGTCATCATCAACCCGACCGCCGACCAGTTGAACGAAGCCAAGAAGTTCCAGGCCCAGTTCCAGGCCGAGAAGGACGAGCTGGCCAAGCTCAAAGACCTGCCTGCCATCACTCTGGATGGCCACCAGGTCGAAGTGTGCGCCAACATCGGGACCGTCAAGGATACCGAAGGCGCCATCCGCAACGGCGCCGAAGGCGTGGGTCTGTACCGTACCGAGTTCCTGTTCATGGACCGTGACGCGCTGCCGACCGAAGACGAGCAGTTCAAGGCTTACAAAGAAGTGGCCGAAGCCATGCCGGATCAACCGATCATCGTCCGTACCATGGACATCGGCGGCGACAAAGAACTGCCCTACATGAATTTCCCGAAAGAGATGAACCCCTTCCTGGGCTGGCGTGCCGTGCGTATCTTCTTCGATCGCACCGACATTATGCACGCCCAGCTGCGGGCCATCCTGCGTGCGTCTGCCTTCGGCAAACTGCGCATCATGTTCCCGATGATCATCTCCGTCGAAGAGTTCCGCAGCCTGAAGGCTACCGTGGAGACGCTGAAAGCCGAACTGCGTGCCGAAGGCAAAGCCTTTGATGAATCCATCGAAGTCGGTATCATGATCGAGACCCCGGCCGCGGCCGTGATGGCTCATCATCTGGCCAAGGAAGTGGATTTCTTCAGTATCGGTACCAACGACCTGACCCAGTACACCCTGGCTGTCGACCGTGGTAACGAGATGATTTCCGCCATGTACAACCCGCTGTCACCCTCCGTCCTGACCCTGATCAAGATGGTGATCGACGCTTCCCATGACAATGGCAAGTGGACCGGTATGTGCGGTGAACTGGCTGGTGACGAACGCGCCACCCTGCTGCTGCTGGGTATGGGTCTGGATGAGTTCTCCATGAGCGCCATCTCTGTACCGCGTATCAAGAAGCTTATCCGCAACACCAACTTCGAAGATGTGAAGGCCATGGCCGACCAGGCGCTGAGCTTTGCCACCGCCGCCGAAATCGAAGCGTGCGTAGATAACTTTATTAAGCAGAAGGCAGTCTGCTAAGATCGGCTGCAAACAGCGACAATCATCTCTAGGAGCTTTTACTATGGGTCTGTTCGACAAACTGAAGAAACTGGTTTCCGACGACAGTTCTGACACTGGCGGCATCGAAATCTTTGCTCCGCTGTCCGGCGAAATCGTCCCCATCGAAGATGTGCCTGACGTCGTCTTCGCCGAGAAGATCGTCGGCGACGGCATCGCCATCAAACCGGCCGGCAACAAGATGGTTGCTCCGTGCGACGGCACCATCGGCAAAATCTTCGAGACCAACCACGCGTTCTCTCTGGAGTCCGACTCTGGTATCGAGCTGTTCGTTCACTTCGGTATCGACACCGTCGAGCTGAAGGGTGAAGGTTTCACCCGTATCGCTCAGGAAGGTCAACAGGTCAAGCGCGGTGACACCATCATCGAGTTCGATCTGGCCGTTCTGGAAGCCAAAGCCAAGTCTACCCTGACGCCTGTGGTCATCTCCAACATGGACGAGATCAAAGAGCTGGTGAAGATGACTGGCGCCGTGACCGTGGGCGAAACCCCGGTGATCCGCATCAAGAAATAATGCGCCCTGGCCTGACGCCAGCGACCGCCAAAAACCGAAGCCTGGTGCTTCGGTTTTTTTTTGCCCCTTCCATCCCCCGATACTCCATGGGCTCCCGCACAGGTCAGCATGACGGCAAACAGGCAGAAATGTTATCGAGATCAACACGGGCATAAGCAAGCCGAGTACCCTCAAGAGGGATACCTGCGGGTCCTTTGGCTCGATATGAGACGGGATGAAAAGAGATAAGCCGCTTAAGTGGCGAGGAGACAACGATGCTGAGAAATTCCGAACAACGTTATGGCAGCCTGAGCATAGGGCTGCACTGGTTGACCTTGCTGCTGATGATCGCCGTCTATGCGCTGATGGAGTTCAGGGACATCTTCCCCAAAGGGTCGGCCGGACGCGACCTGATGAAGGAGTTTCACTTTATGGTGGGTCTGCTGATCCTGGCGCTGGTGGTCGTGCGCCTGCTGGTGCGCGTGGGTAGCCCTTCACCGCGTATCGTGCCCGAGCTCTCCCCCCTGATGCTCACGCTGGCCAAGCTCGCCCATCTGGCGCTCTATGGCTTCCTGATCCTCACCCCGCTGCTGGGCTGGCTGCTGTTGAGCGCAGGGGGCAAGCCCATTCCCTTCTTCGGCCTGGCGCTCCCCGCCCTCATCGCCCCCGATGACGGCCTGAAGGGCACCATCAAGGAGTTGCACGAGACGCTGGCCAACATTGGCTATGCTCTGATTGCCCTGCACGCAGCGGCAGCCATCTACCACCACCATGTGCTCAAGGACAACACCCTGACCAATATGCTGCCCGAGCGCAAATAACCAGCAACGGGTTGCACACCAACAAAAAGGCCCCTGTGACAGGCAATGCTGTTCAGATAAGCACTTTTTTGACTGATTATTCATAAATTGGATTTGAGTTGAGGGGGCAAGGCTGTGTCCAGTCGATCTTCCTCCAGCCTTTATCCAGCGGGGCTTGCAATAGAAAGAGGGAGGCATCATGCCTCCCTCGATTTTTTGTCCTGATACTACGTGGACTGGAACTCAAATTCTCTTAAGTGAACAGCATTGCCCTGTGACAGGGGCCTTTTTGTTCATGGAGGGCCATGGGCGACACGTCGTCAGCCGGGCAATACCACCCGGCTTTCGCCGCCACCGAGGGCCTCCACCCGCACCTGCACGCCGATCCGCTCCACCAGGGTCTGCACGTGGGAGATGACCCCGATCTGACGACCGGCCGCCTGCAGGGAATCAAGGCTGGCGAGCGCCAGATCCAGGCTGTCGGGATCGAGCGTGCCGAAGCCCTCGTCGATAAACAGCGATTCGACCTGGGTCTGGCGCGACGACAGGCTGGATAGGGCCAGCGCCAGCGCCAACGACACCAGGAAGCTCTCGCCGCCGGAGAGGGAATCCACCGAGCGCACCTCGTCCCCCATGTCGAGATCCACCACCTGCAGCGCCAGATCGGTGCCGGGCACTCGCTCCAGCCGATAGCGGGGGGAGAGCTCGGCGAGCTGGGCGTTGGCCTCCAGCAGCAGCCGCTCCAGGGTGAGGCTCTGGGCGAAGGTGCGCAGCTTGGCGCCGCTGGCCGAACCGATAAGGTCACAGAGCCGCTGCCAGTGATCCGCCACCGCCTGCTGGGCGGCCAGCTCCTCCTGCAAGGTACCCGCTTTGAGGGCCGCCGCCTCGGCCTGGGCCAGCGTGCTCTTGCACTGGAACAGCTGCTCGTCGAGAGCGCGGCAGTGCGCCTCCAGCGCCGTCAGCCGGCTGTCGAGCTCCGGCGGCGCCAACGCGGCCAGCTCGGGGTGATGCTCGCGGTAACGATCCCGCTTGCTCTCCTCCAGTGCCAGCGCCCGCTGCCGCTCGGTCAAACGGGTACGCGCCTCGGCGCGGGCATCCTCCAGCGCCTGCAAGGCGGCGCGGCGCGACTTAAGCTCATCCGGGCTCATGGCCAGCAGGCGGCGCAGGTCGTATTCGGCGATGCCGAGGCTGCTGGCGTGGGCAGCCCAGCGCCCCAGCGCCTCCCGCCGCCGCCGGCTGCTCACCTGCTTCTCCTGCTCCAGATGGCTGAGACGGGTCTTGAGCTCTGTCTGGCGCTCGCGAAGGGTGCGGGCCGCCCCCTGCATCGTCTCCAGCTCGCTGGCCAGTTGCTGCAGCCGCTGCTGCCAGCGGCTCTCGACCAGGGCAATCTCCTCGCCCCCCAGACAGGTGGCACGACTGGTAACCAGCCCCTGCCGTTGCTGTTCATGTTCCTTGTAGTCGCGCTCGAGCTTGTGCAGCAGCTCACGCTGGGTCTGCAAGCGCGCCTCCTGAGCACTCAGGGCCGGGGTGAGGCTGGCAATCTCGCCGGTCAGCCGCTCCCACTCGCTCTGGCCGTGCAGCCAGGCCTCGCAGGCCCGCTGCCACTCGCGCCACTGCTGGCTGCCCAGCCACTGACGCCAGGGCTGGCCTCCCATCTGCTCGTCGAGCCGGCTGCCCCCCTGCTCAAGGCGCTGGCGCAGGGTCGCTTCCTGCTCGCCCATCCCCTTCACCTCCCCTTCCAGGGCGATGCGCTGGCGGTCGGCCTCCTGCCACTGCTGCTCGAACTGCTGGTACTGGCTGGCCAGCTGGCTCAGCTGCTGGCGCACGGCCTGCAACTGCTGCTGCCCCTGCTGGGCCTCGCGCAGTTGCTGCTGGCTGCGGGCCAGCCCCTGCTCCAGACTCTGGCCGCGGCCGAGCAGGGTACTCATCAACTCGTTCCACTCGATCGGGCTCTGACGTAGCGGCAACGGATGGCCCAGCAGCTCGGCACCGCCGAGCTGCTGCCAGCGCTGGGTCAGCTGCTCGGCGCGCGTCTCCAGCTCAGGCAGATGTTGCTGGCGCACCGCCAGCTGGCGGGCCAGCTCCTGGCGTTCGCTCTCGCACTGAATGTATTGGTGATTGAGCCGATCCCACTCAAGCTCCAGGCTGCGGACGCGCTCCGCCAGTTGCCCCAGAATGCCCGCCACCTGTGGCTGGCTCTGGTGATAGGGGTGTTCCTCGGCGCCGCAGAGCGGGCAAGGTTCACCATCGCGCAGGATGTGGCGATGCTGCTCGAAACTGGCGATGGCACGGGACTGCTCCAGCGCGTGGCGTGCCTCGTCCCGCTGCAGGGCGAGCCGCTCACGAGCCGGCGCCAGCTCGTCGCCGAGGATGGCCAGCTTGCCGAGCGCCTGCTCCAGCTGGGCGATCTCCTGCTGCAGGCGACCATGCTGCTCGCCGTGATTGCGGCCATAGTCGGCCAGCTCCAGCAGCTGGCGCAGTTGGCCCAACTGTTCGGTCTGCTGCTGCCACTGCTCCTGCGCCTTGGCCAGGCGCCCCTCCCACTGCTGCTCCTGCAGCTCGTGCTGCTGTTGCTGCAGCCGCTCCTGCTCGCGTTGCCAGTAGTCGCGCTCCTGCTGCCCCTGCTCCAGCTGGTGCTGCAACTGCCTGAGGACACGCAGCTTGTGCTCGCGCAGGGTGAGCAGCTGCTGCAGCCTGTCGGCATCTTCGGCCCAATCCTGCATGGCGGTGAGCAGGGGCTGCCATTGGCGGGCCACCGGCGCCAGCTCCTTGTGCTCCTCAAGCCAGGCGCCCCACTGCTGGTGCTGGGCCTTGAGCTGCTCCACCTGCTGGCGCTGCTGGTGCCAGCCCTGCTCCAGGGTGAGCTGCACCTCCCGCTCCTGCGCCCCCTCCTGCTGGATCTTCTGCAGTTGCTGCTGCTTTTCCCGAATGCGGGTGTCGAGCTCCTGCGCCCGTTTGAGTTCAGGCTGCAGGGCGCCCCACTCGCGCTCGGCGGCTATCTTCTCCGCCAGCAACTGCTGTTCGGTGAGGGCGCTCTGCTGGGTCTGCTCCTCCAACTTGCCAAGTTCGGGGCCAAGCTCGGCCAGCGCCTTCTCCTGCTGCTGCACCTCCAGGGTGAGGCGGGCCAGCTCGTCGTGATCGGCGCGGGCCACCTGGGCCTGCTCGGCACGGGCGAACTCCTCACGCTCGGGGGCGGCCGCACCGTGGGCCGCCTCGGCCGCGGCAAGGGCCGCCTCTCCCTCCTGACAGGCCTGCAACTGGGCGGCGATGCGGCCGTTGAGATCGCGCAAATCCTGCATCAGCTGCTGTTGCTGCTGCTCGTGCTTGAGATTGGTGGCGAGGCTGACCTGCTGGCTCACCCACTGCTCGCGGGTCGCCTCGTCCATCAGAGCCACGTCACCGAGCCGCTGGCTGATGGCAGCCAGTTTCTGCTGCTCCTCCCGCGCCCGTTCATGGGTTTGAATCGAAATGGCGGAGTAGAGCTCGGTGCCGGTCATCCGTTCGAGCAGGGCCGAACGCTCGTCGGCGCTCGATTTGAGGAAGGCGGCAAACTCCCCCTGAGGCAGGATGACGGCGCGGCGAAACTGCTCCCAGGAGAGCCCCACCAGCTCGTCGATGCGATCCTGCAGCTCCCGCTTGCTGCCACTGAATACCTGGCCCGACACCACGTCGGTCAGGCTGCGTTCCTGGGCCTGAAAGCGCCCCTCGGCGCGGTTGCGGGCCCGGCGCACCGCCCAGCGGGCCAGCCAGATGCGGCCGTCACAGCCGCGAAACTGCACCTCGGCAAAACCGCTAGCATGGCCGCGGCTGAGGATGCCGCGCACGTCGTTGGCCTTGAGCTTCTCCTCGTCATCCATGCGGCCCACTTCGGCGACATTCTTGCGATTGGCGATAAAGCGCGGCATCTCGTCGTAGAGCGCCAGACAGATGGCATCGAGCAGGGTGCTCTTGCCAGCGCCAGTATTGCCGGTGATGGCAAACAGGCCGGCAGCCCCCAGGGCGCCACCGGCAAAATCGATGGTGAATTGACCGGTCAGGCTGGCCAGATTCTCCCCTGACAGCGACAAGATTTTCATTGGCTGGACTCCTTCACCTGCTCCAGGATCTCTTCAAACGACGCCACCAACTCGGCCTCCGGCTCCCCGTCGAACTGACGCTGATAGCAGAGGCGAAACACCTCGGTGGGGGAGAGTTCATCGAGCCGGCGCTGGCCGGCACCGTCCGCCAGCCCCTGGCCCGAGCCCTGATAACTGGTCGTGATGCGGGCAAGACGCACCGGCTTGTCGCCGATGGCGGCCAGCACGCGCTCGCGGATGCGGGCCTCGGGTTTGGGCAGCAGCAGCCGCACCTCGAGGAAGGGCTGCGCCTGCTGCGGGCAAGCGGGCAGCGCCAGCGCCTCGATGGCCTGGAGCGCCTCGTCAAGGCCGCTCTGGGGCAGCCGGATCATCTCCACCGCCCGGGGCACCGGGATCCGCTCAAGCTGGGCCAGCTTGCCCCCCTCAAACGTCACCTCCAGCACCTGATGGTTGTAGTTCGCCTCGGCCAGCGAGAGCGGCAGCGGCGAGCCGCTATAGTGCACCCCCTCGGCCGGGCTCTGGGCCAGGTGCAGGTGACCCAGCGCCGTGTAGTCGGCGGCGGCAAACAGCTCGGCAGGCAGGGCATGCTGGTTGCCGCCAAGCACCCGCCGCTCAGAGAGCTCGGAGAGCTGGCCCGCCGCCAGATAGGCGTGGCCCATGGCGATGAGGGCCTGGTCCGGATGGCAGCGCGCCCGCCCCTCGCTCAGCACCGCCTCATAGACCTGGCGTACCCCTTCGATGAGTCTGTCCTGCCCCTCCCTGAGCCCTTCTGGGCGCAGATCGCTGCTGCGCAGAAACGGCACGGCGGCGCACCAGGCGGCCACCTCGCCGTTCTTGCCTCGCAGCGGCACCAGCAGGCGCTCGGTCTCGAGGCGTCCCTCGTCGTCCCGGCTGATGCTGCCCACCAGATGCAGGTCGAAGGCGCGCAGCAGCTCGTGGGGGGCATCCAGCTTGGAGGGGGAGTCGTGGTTGCCGCCGATGAGCACCATCTCCAGTGCCGGGTGCTCGGCCCGCAGCCGTGCCAGGAAGCGGTAGAGCTGCTGCCAGGCACTGGCGGGAGGGTTGGCGGTGTCGAACAGATCGCCCGCCACCAGCAGGGTATCGATGTCGCGGGTCTTGATGGTGTCGGCCAGCCAGTCGAGGAAGGCGTCGTGTTCGAAGCGGCGGTCGTGGCCGTGAAGCTGATGACCGAGGTGCCAGTCGGCGGTGTGCAGGATCTTCATGGAAAACGGCTCTATAAGGAGAAGAGAGCGGGGCGAGGGCGCCCCGGGATGGAGACAAGATGAGGATGGTGCCCCCCGTTTTCAACCGGGGCAGCCCCAGACGTCAGATTCAGACGGCTTGGTAATGCATCTGGTACTGAAGATGGCCGGTGAGGGGATCGGGCACCTCCCCCCCGATTTCAAAGCCGTGGCGGCGGTAGAAACGCACCGCTGGCTCGTTCTCCACGAAGACCCGGGTATGCAGCTCGGCACATCTGGATCTGGCCTCCTGCAACAGGGCGTGCCCCACCCCCCGCCCCTGCCTATCGGGGCGCACGAAGAGTGCAGCCAGGTAATCCTCCACCAGCGCCATGAAGCCGAGCAGATCCCCTCGCTCCTCGAACACCCAGATGCGGGCGTGATCGAGGTAGCGGGTACGCAGCTCCTCCTGAGCCTGCCACCAGCAGGAGGCATCGACGAAATCGTGGGCCTGCAGGGAGGCCAGGAGCCAGATTTCGACGATCTCTTCCATGTCTTCCGGCCGACTCTGTCTCAACATGGTCGCCTCCTTGTCAGCAATGTGAACACTCGCAGTCTAGGGGAGTTGGGCCCGCTCACGGGGGTTCAAGGTGGGGCCCTGTGAGATCGATCGCCCTTTATTTAGCGAGAATGATTGGCTGATCACAAAGCGCCTCTCTAGTACAATGCCCACCGGACAATCTAGAGACCGAGGACGCCATGTGGTTTAAAAACCTGCAGATTTACCGCTTTACCCGCCCCTTCGACCTGACCGTTGAGCAGCTGGAAACCCAGCAGGAAGCCTGCGCCTTCACCCCATGCGGCAGCCAGGACATCTCCCGGTTCGGGTGGGTCAAGCCCCTTGGCAAATTCGGCTCCACCCTGACCCACGCCGCCTCTGGCCACATCCTGCTGTGCGCTCGCAAGGAAGAGAAGATGCTGCCCGGCACCGTGGTCAAGGAGATGCTGGCGGAGAAGGTAGAAGCGATCGAGTTCGAGCAGGGCCGTGCCCTCAAGAAGAAAGAGAAGGAGGCGCTGAAAGAGGAGATCATGCACACCCTGCTGCCCCGCGCCTTCAGCCGCACCAGCCAGACCTTCGCCTGGATAAACCCTGCCGACAACCTGATGGTGGTAGATGCAGGCTCCGCCAAGAAGGCGGACGATCTGCTGGCGCTCTTGCGCAAATCCATCGGCTCCCTGCCGGTGGTGCCGGTGGCCCTCAAGAACCCGCCCGAGATCACCATGACCGAGTGGCTCAACGAGGGCAACCTACCCGCCGCCTTCACCCTGGAGGACGAAGCCGAGCTGCGCAGCGCCATGGAGCACGGCGGCATCATCCGCTGCAAGCAGCAGGATCTGATGAGCGAGGAGATCAAGAATCACCTGGCCAACGACAAGCTGGTGACCAAGCTGGCCCTCAACTGGGGCGAAACCCTGAGCTTCGTGCTGGGGGATGATCTCTCCATCAAGCGCCTCAAGTTCAGCGAAGAGCTGCGCGAGCAGAACGACGACGTCACCAGTGAAGATCCCGCCGCCCGCCTGGACGCCGACTTCGCCCTGGTCACCGCCGAGCTCTCCCAGTTCATCCCGGCCCTGTTGGCTGCCCTGGGCGGTGAAGAGCAGTCCATCTAAGCAAATTGGCTCAGCCTGATTGCAAAAAACCGCCTTCACGGCGGTTTTTTCATCTCCATCGGCATCATCGCCACGGGCTGGCCCCCTCCGGGGTAGCGCCGCCGCGCAATCTCCTGACCCCATAGGTTGCAGCAGCATGGCGCACTGCCCCGGCAGCATGACACCTCGCTAGAGTGCCCCCCTTTCCTGCAACAGTCGATGAAGTCGCTGCGCCAGGGTGCGGTAACCCTCGGCATTGAAATGCACCGTATCGGACTTCAGGGCCGGGTCTCGCAGCAACTCGCCGATGCTGTCGTTGTCCAGCACCAGCCCGTACTGCTCTGCCAGCTCCTCGTAGAGGGGAGCGCCATCGGCAAACAGGGATTTTCGGGGCACCCCGACAAGCAGGATCTGGGCCCCGCTCCCCTGCACCGCCTCTATCATGGCGGCGAGATTGGCCTTGAGGGCAGCCTCCCCGCTGCCACGCAGGATGTCGTTGCCCCCCTCCAGCAGGATGACCAGAGCGGGTCTGTGCCGGGCCAGCAACCCGGGCAGGCGGGCCCTGCCGGCCTGGCTCAGCTCTCCGGACACCCCGCCATTGACCACGGGATGGCCGCTCAGGGTCGCCAGCACGCTGGGGTAGCTTTGGGACGGGCTCACCCCGCGCCCCTCGGTCAGACTGTCCCCGAAGGCGAGCAGGGTCTCCCCCTGGGCCAGCGGTCTGAAAGTCGGCTCCCCGCAGGCCGCCAGCAACAGGCAGAGTAGCCCCGCCATGCAAGGTTTCGCCAGCGTCCCCCGGTGTGTCATGAGCGCCTCCTTGATAGTTTTGTAACCATATGAGTATTAAGACAAACTTTTAATCAAGCTCCAAGTGTGACACATTTCGGCAGGTGAACAAGAAACCGACAAGGAGCCTGTCATGTCCCTCAAACCCCTCGGCCTGCTGGTCGCCCTCGGCCTGCTTGGCGGCTGCGCCTCCCAGGATGGCTTTCACTATGTCCCTCCTCCCCAGACCCTGATCGCCCCGGAGGCGGCCAGCGGCTGGATTGACAAACCGGGCTGGCAGGGCCGTGACTTCATGGTGGCGGCGGCCAACCCGCTGGCGGTGGACGCGGGCTACCAGATCATCAAGGCGGGGGGCAGCGCCGTCGATGCAGCCATCGCCGTCCAGCTGGTGCTGACTCTGGTGGAGCCCCAATCCTCGGGTATCGGCGGCGGCTCCCTCATGCTGGTGTGGGATGGCAAGCAGGTGGCGGCGGTGGATGGCCGGGAGACAGCCCCCGCCGCTGCCACCGATCAGCTCTTCATGAAGGAGGGCAAACCCATGGCCTTCTATGAGGGGGTGGTGGGCGGGCGCTCCGTCGGCGCCCCCGGCACGGTGCGTGCCCTGGCCCTGGCCCACGAGCGCTATGGCAAGCTGCCCTGGGCCACGCTGTTCGAACCCGCCATCACCCTCGCGGAGCAAGGGTTCGTGATAAGCCCCCGCCTCGCCACCCTGCTGGCAAAAGATCCCTATCTGGCCGGGGATCCGGACGCCCGTGCCTACTTCTATCAGGCGGACGGCACTCCCAAGACGGCCGGTACCCGGCTCACCAACCCGGCCCTGGCCAGGGTGCTGCGTACCCTGGCAAGCGACGGCCCCGACGCCTTCTATCGCGGCCCGCTGGCCGAGGCCATGGTGGCCAAAGTGCACGCCCACCCGACCAACCCCGGGGTGCTGAGCGCCGCCGATCTCGCCAGCTACCGGGCCAAGCTGCGGGACGGGCTCTGCTTTGACTATCGCCAGAGCGAGATCTGCGGCTTCCCGACCCCCTCCTCCGGCACCATCGCCCTTGGCCAGATTTTCGGCATGCTGGAGAGCCGGGACATGGCCGCCCTCAAACCGGTACAGGGGGAGCAGGGTCAACTGGCCGCCTCCAGCGAGGCCATTCACCTCTACAGCGAGGCGGCACGCCTCGCCTTCGCCGATCGCAACCAGTATGTGGCCGACGGCGACGTCGTCGACGTGCCGGTGACAGGTCTGCTGGACAAGGGCTATCTGGCGCAGCGGGGGCACCTTATCGGCAACCGCTCCATGGGCGTCGCCCAGCCCGGCAACCCGCCCCGGGCGCTGGCCAGGGGCCGGGACGCCACCCCGGAGCTGCCCTCCACCAGCCACATCTCCATCGTGGACAAGAGCGGCATGGCGGTGGCCATGACCAGCTCCATCGAGGATGGCTTCGGCTCGCGGCTGATGGTCAACGGCTACCTGCTGAACAACCAGCTCACCGACTTCTCCTTCACCTCGGTGGACGCCGCCGGCCTGCCGGTGGCAAACCGGGTGGAGCCCGGCAAGCGCCCCCGCTCTTCCATGTCGCCCCTGCTGGTGTTTGACAAGGCAAGCGGCGAGCTCGAGATGAGTCTGGGCTCCCCGGGAGGCTCGGCCATCATCAACTACGTGGGCAAGGCGCTGCTCGGCACCCAGGATTGGGGGCTCGACCTGCAGCAGGCCATCAACCTGCCCAATTTCGGCAGTCGCAACGGCCCCACCGAGCTGGAGCAGGGGCGCACGCCCGACGCCGTGGTACAGGGGCTCAAAGCCAGAGGGCATGAGGTCCTGCTTAACGAGCAGACCTCCGGGCTGCAGGGCGTCCAGCGCCATGCCGACGGCTGGCTGGGGGTCGCAGACCCCAGACGTGAGGGGGTCGCCAGGGGAGAGTGATGCCCCTTCAGCACCCTCGTTCATCATGGAGGAGGCCCGCCTCCTCCATGCCGTGTGCTCATAGCTGCCTCCCAATATCATCATCGATTGATTATTCCTGCCAATTTTTCTTTAACTGCACACTCATTTCACCCAATTGCAATGCATTAAAGATGCTTTTCATCAAAATCAACGAAAAAACTGGAACAGTGTTGCTCATGGCATATAAATGCATTACTTTTCAATAGAAACGGCATCTGTTGCCCTCAAGATTCCCCCTTGATACGGCCAACTTCTGTCTCTTTCGCCCCCTGCTCATTGACAGCTGCCCTCTTCGCCTTCGGGTGATCTGGTAGCCCCTGACTGCCATTAGCGAGGTGACGACATGGACCACTCACTCCCCCTTATCACCACCCTGGTAGGCGGCCTCGTGCTGGCCTACCTCTTCGGCATGCTGGCAAGCCGCCTGCGCATCTCCCCCATGGTGGGCTACCTCGCGGCCGGCGTGGTATGCGGCCCCTTTACGCCGGGCTATGTCGCCGATCTGCGGCTCGCCCCCGAGCTGGCCGAAATCGGCGTCATCCTGCTGATGTTTGGTGTCGGCCTGCACTTTTCCGTAAAAGACCTGCTGTCGGTGAAACACATCGCCATCCCGGGAGCCATCGTCCAGATAACCCTTGCGACCCTGCTCGGCCTTGGCCTCTCCCAACTGCTCGACTGGACCGTGACCGCCGGCCTGGTGTTTGGCCTGGCCCTCTCCACCGCCAGTACCGTGGTGCTGCTGCGCGCCCTGGAGAGTCGCGGCCAGCTCGACACCAACGAGGGACGCATCGCCATCGGCTGGCTCATCGTGGAGGATCTGGTGATGGTGCTGGCCCTGGTACTGCTCCCCATCCTCGCCAACCTGCAGCAGGGGGGCGAGGCACTGACCCCGGCCCAGGTGATGGCGGATATCGGCCTGACCCTGGCCAAGGTGGCTGCCTTCATCGCCCTGATGGTCATCGGCGGGCGACGCCTCATCCCCTGGCTGCTGGCCCGCACCGCCGCCACCGGCTCCCGCGAGCTGTTCACCCTGGCCGTCCTCTCCTGTTCCCTTGGCATCGCTTTTGGCGCCGTCAAGCTGTTTGGCGTCTCCTTTGCCCTCGGCGCCTTCTTCGCCGGCGTCGTGATGAACAGCTCCCATCTGAGCCACAAGGCGGCCAACGACACCCTGCCCCTGCAGGACGCCTTCGCCGTGCTCTTCTTCGTCTCCGTGGGCATGCTGTTCGACCCCGTCATCCTGCTGCGCGAGCCCCTGGCCGTGCTGGCCACCCTGTTCGTCATCGTGATCGGCAAATCCGTGGCCGCCTTCGCCATCGTGCGGCTCTTTGGCCACAGCCAGCGCACGGCGCTGACCATCTCCGCCAGCCTGGCACAGGTGGGGGAGTTCTCCTTCATCCTGATGGGTCTCGGAGTCATGCTCGAGCTGGTCCCCGGAGTCGCCCGTGATCTGGTGCTGGTCGGCGCCTGTTTCTCCATCGTGCTCAATCCGCTGGTCTTCAACCAGGTGGAGCGCTGGCTGAGGCGCCATCCCGAGCCACGCACCGATGGGTCACCTCACCTCTGCCCCTTGCAGGGCCATGTGGTGGTAGTGGGCGCCGACGAGATAGGCCAGCACCTCATCCGGCAGTTGCATGAACAAGGCAGGGAGATGGTGGTGATCGACACCGACGAGCGACTGCTGGCCCCCTGGCGCGCCATGGGAATCACCTGTCTGGCGGGCCATCCCATCCAGCAGGATCTGCTGACGGCGGCGCTGCCCAACGCCAGCTGGCTGCTGATCACCCTGGATGACAGCCTGCTGGCCGGTGAGATAGCCATCAGGGCGCAGGAATACGGCGCCCTGATGCGTATCGCCGCCTGTGCCCACCAGCACGAGGAGGTGCATCATCTGCGCGTGCGCGGCGTGCATCAGGTGGTCAAGAGCGAGGAGGAGGCTGCGCGGCGACTCTGTCACCTCGCCATGGAGATGGCCTGAAGCTCATCGGAAGTCACGAGTCCCGGCGACGGGACCAGACAAGAAGCCCGGGCCTGCTGCCCGGGCTTTTTGCATGACGGGGCGATACGGCCGTCCCCTCACAGCAGATCGTGCTTGTCCAGCAGGCGATAGAGGGTGGCCCGGGAGATGTCGAGCGTGCGGGCCACCTCCTCGAGCTGATCGGGGAAGCGGGCCAGCGTCCGTTGCAAGGCCTGACGCTCCGCCGCTTCGCGCACCGCCTTGAGCGAGCCGTCGAGCAGCAGGCTGTCCATGTTGGTCAGCTCCATGTCATCGGCTTCGATGAAGGGGCCGCTGCACATGACCACCGCCCGCTGAACCCGGTTGCGCAGCTCCCTCACATTCCCCGGCCAGCCATAGGACTGCATGGCCTGGCGCGCCTTGCGGGTGAAGCTGAGCACCCGCCCGCCCCGCACTTCCGCCAGAATGTCATCGGCAAGGAGCTGGATGTCTTCCGCCCGCTCACACAAGGCCGGGGTGCGCAGGCGCACCACGTTGAGCCGGTAGTAGAGATCCATGCGAAAGCCGCCGCTGGCCACCGCCTGCTCCACATCGATATTGGTGGCCGCGATGATACGCACATCCACACGACGCGTCAGGTGGCTGCCCACCGCCTCTATGCACTGCTCCTGCAAGAAGCGCAGCAGGGTTGCCTGATCCTCCAGTGGCAACTCCCCTATCTCGTCGAGAAACAGGGTGCCGCCATCGGCGGCCTCTATTTTGCCTATCTTGTGGTGCTGTGCCCCGGTGAAGGCCCCCTTGACGTGGCCGAACAGCTCGGACTGGATGAGCTGATGGGGCATGGCCCCGCAATTGACCGCCACGAAAGGGCTCTCCTCCCCGAACGTGCTGTAGTGCAGCTCCCGGGCCACCAGCTCCTTGCCCGTGCCGCTCGGTCCCGTCACCAGTACGGGCAGGCGGCAGTGCTGCAACCGCACGATCTGGTCGCGCAACTGGCGGATGGGGGCGCTCTCCCCCTGGATGAAACGAAGCTGGGGTTGCAGTCGGGGGCGGTGTCGCCGGATGAGGCGCGCCATCCCCAGGGCATGTCCCAGGCTGTGGGAGAGCCTGTCTCTGTCCAGGGGAAAGGTGTGAAAATCATGAAAACAGGCTGCCAGCAAATTGCGAAGGGCTTCGCTGGCGAGACAGTCCCGCTGGATGAGGCCGATCCACAAGGCGCCGGAGTGCTGCGCAATCAGGTTGTAGAGGGCTTCGTGCTGCTGATGCTCGATCACCACCAGCACCAGGGGATAGTCCTTTTCCTGCAGTTTTTTCTCTGCCACCACCAGGGAGCTTGCCTGCTCCACCTGCCACTCGCCTTGTTCCAGCAGGCTTTCCAGTACGGCACATGAATTGATGAGCAACAATGCCGTTTCTCATGTACAGGATCTTTAGCTACAACCAATTGAAATAGATAGAAAAAAGGCTTCGTTTGTGATCTGATTTAATCGCAAAAAAAAACCGACACGCCCGAAGCCATGACTATTATCAATGCAACCCAGT
>NZ_PQLN01000095.1:0-16592 GCF_002919855.1 Aeromonas sp. ASNIH8
GCCATCCCCACGACGAGCCACAAGACCATATCAGAAGGTAAGCGGCGTCGGCGGATAGTGGCCTTTTCAGACAAGGCGGCAGCGGCAGTAATCCATTCGTCGGGAATATGGTCGGCAAAAATGGCCAGCCGAGCCAGCATGTCGCCAGATGCCTCAACAACATCGTTCAGATCGTTTGCAATAGACATAAAAAATCCGGAACCAGTGATTGGTTCCGGATTGTCCTACAGCAGAAGGATCGGTCAATGGATCCTTAACTGATCAGCATTGCCCTAATCGGGGCCTTTTTTTGCCTACAGAACGGCGGAGCTGTCAGCAGAAAGGGGGAAAAATTTCACATGTGAAATTTTCTTCGACTGACCGAAAGAAGGGTAGTCATATTTGACTGGTTGGAACGCCGAGAATACACTAGACATATATGACTACATGGCGAGAGTTCATCACTATCCGGCGATACCGAAAAGGGCACTGGTTTGGGGGATGCAGACCCTTTGCTGATGGCGATGTCGTGCTTGCTTGGAAAATGAAGGGGCCAGACCCAGCTGGTCAGGCTGTTGAAAACAACGACGAGACAACCATCAATTCCGAGGGGTGATGACCATGGCTAAGCGCACCACGATTTGTATAGATCGACTGATCCATGACTTCCAGCTCTGCCAACACTTCGGCTATCCCTGCCGTTTTACTGTTGGCCGCAACACCGGGTATGGGCCCAGCGTGGTCGCGGCGTTGGAAAAGCGTGGATACACCCTGGTCAAGGTGCGCAAGAGTTGTTTCGAGATCACTGGCGTCCAAGGTGGGCCTGACAAGACAAGCTGAGTTGGCCCACCAGCAGTTTGAAGGGGAGGCAGTTACTTCGCCGCCTCCGCACGATACTTCACCAATTTAGCCTCCTTCGTCATACTGGCCTTGGTCAGCAGATTGATCAGCCTCGCATTGAGCATGGCCGCCCTGATCCCCTTCAACATGACCTCCCCTTCCTCGGTAACCATCAGAGCCAAGAAATCACGAATCTGTGCTGCATAGGTGATGGCCCACTGGTCAGGATCTTTGATCTGGGACTCTCGCGGCATCGCGGACAGAAGGTTGTAGAGACGATTATCATTGCTGGTGGTCATGGTTCCCCAGAACTCAGCACACACACCGGCCATAACCGCCTTATCCGGCCCATCCAAGGCTATATTGAAGAGGTTTGCTAGGCGCTCACGTCTATATCCAAGAACTGACTTCATGGTTTTCCTGCACAACGCGGTATCAAGCTCACGGAGAAGCTTGGTTCTGACCGCCACCTTCACCAGGTCGGCCCTATAGAGCTCAACAATATCGGGCATGGTGAGATAACGAGCGCGGCCGAAGTCTACCGATTTCAGGATATGGGTAATCTCGTTGCTGAGAGTCACGGCTGATACATCGCTGAGTTCGTCAGACGTCTCCTCCTGTAACCCCTTAGGCAGTTGCGCGGAATGTTCTCCAGCATCCTCACTCTGCCCATTATGGGGCGAGTGTTTATGGGAGATCCGGTGGCGTGTCAGCTCGATCTCGACCTTTAGGCCATCGAGAATGAATAGTTTGCAGTTCTCAGGGGTAATGGGGGTGAATTGCGTATCGGTGTGTCTACGATAGGCGCACTCCAGTACCCCGCAGCCCACCAGCTCGACAAGGGCTACCTCCAGCATTTTGACGTGCCTCTTCTTGTAGTACCCGGCTTCTGTTAGGGGGTGAATACCCTCAAGAATCCCTCTAACAGACAATTTTTTGTTGATGTAGACCCAATCTTGCTTGAACTGCCCATTCCCGATCGTTGTCAGCCAAAGGCTGAATATCCGGCTGATCGGATGCTCAAAACCAATGATGGTGCTCCTGTTGACTGCGATGAGACGACTTGCTGCTCTGTACATCTCGCGCATTGGCAAGTTGGGCGTGATCCGGATGATGCCGTCCCCATCCAGGCTAATAACACTGACGAGGCCAACGATCATCACCGAGCCTTTCATCCGGGAGCTATCCTTACTCTCCTTACCACTATGGACCTCTGCGTCCTCAGGTTGCCTGAACAAAGTCATTTGGAAGGCATGAAGACGCTTCATGGAGTGCAGGATCTTGTCGGTCCGCATGAAGTCGCTGATGTAGTTCCCAAATTCTGCTGGAGATAAAAACTCCGCTAATGGGGAGTAGAATTGCTCCGGGGTGACCTCGATATACGACGCAGCGGCTCTCTCATACTGAGCATCAGTCATCGAACCAAGTAACTTGACTAGGCACAGGTACGTCTTGATGTCCAGGTCTGTATCCAGCACAGGCCCAGCCAACGTCATTGCCTTGTACCCATTCATGAAGCGTGGATCCACCTCATAGACGATCTTGCTGTCCAGCACCGGGCGCAAGGCGGGGTTGTTGATCAGGTTTCTGTTGAGTGTGCGAAAAATACCGGTCCCGATAACCAGCTGGGTGTGATTGTCCAAAGTCACAGGTAGAGGCCCCCTTTGTTCTGACATGTCAAACACCCTGGTTGCACTCTCCGAAGCGGAAGAGGGTAATTCCGGCTCTGACTTACCTGCTGGAGTGAGAGGCGGTACCCGCGCTGGCTCGACTTCGAGTTCCGGCTCAAGCTCCGGTTCTGGTTGAGGGGGTAAAGGGTTATCACCAATCTGTGCTGATGGGGCCGGAGCCGGAGATGGTAATACGGGGGCCAACCTCGGGCTTTGCTCGGAAGGTTCGCCCTGTGTCGTCAACGACGGTTGAGGGTCACTATCCTCCTCCTCGATCAGCCAAGAGCTATCATCAAAGAAGGCAACGAACCTTGCTACCACTTGGTCAGGATTCCGAGAGGGAGAGTCCCTGAGGAATTGGCACATGGGGAGTATTTTGGCTCGGTCCACAAGGCTGCTAAAGAAAGCGATGCTCTTCTGGTTGGCAGGCAACCCGATCTTCTGAGCCTCATATTTAGCGATTGCCGTCACAATTCGCGCTACCGCATCATCTGTCATAACACATCCCTAGCAACCTGTAAGTAAGCTGTACATAACTACGTATAAGCTGTTGAAAAGCATAAATTAAGCCCCTATTGAGCCCCATAAAAATGACCTGTTTGGGGGTTAAAACTTGGCTATTTGGGGGTTAAAACCACCTTATTTGGAGGTCAAAAAACTCTGTGTGGGGGTCAAAATACCCAATATGGAGGCCAAAATATACTGTTTGGGGGTTAAATTGATGTGCTTGGGGGTTAATGTGGGCTGTTTGGGGGTTAAACTTAAGATTTAATTCAATTAAAACAACCGGTTGCGAGCTCTATCTTTTATCCTTGATCCTTTATCTATGATCTTAGGATCTAAAGAGGATCTACAGAAGATCTACAGATCAGGGATCTAAATAATTAAAGGACTAAAAAATTATAAGTTGTTCTCTCAACACATTTTTCGATGCTCTCGTTTGGCTTCCGTTGGGGAGAGCAAGCAAGTCCCAGGGATGCGATATGAGGCCATCTATGCAAGCTTGCTGCGATAAGTCATTACCTATACTAAAAAAACGCCGCACAGAGCGTCACAGCGCAGCTGTGTGGCATCCTCAAGGTGGGCGTGGTGCACCCAGCAGGTTTTGCCGGAATCCAAGCCTGCCCATGATGGATCCTCGCTATCCTGTTGTCGGTTCCCGTGAGCTTCACTCTCATCTGACTTAACAGCCAAATTGGAACGATCCACCGCTTGATTTAACCCCCAAACACAAAAGTCCCTGTTCGCTGGGAGCATCACTGTTAACAAGCCGATGACCATCTTTGGGCATGACTCAATCCCTCCATTCCCCACTCGCAACACCTATCAATCCGCAACGAACACGAGTCGTACTAGCAGAACGCTGGTGGTTTACGTTGTTTACAGTATCATAAAGTGATGCTATGTTTTTACGGGGTAGCTTAAAGCAAACAGGTAACAGCGTGGTGATGCTCGACCCTGTTCGGCGTTGCATGTGCCGCTATACCAGCAGGAAAAAATTTCACATGTGAAATTTTAGCGGTGTTGGTGCCCAATCCGGGCAGTTTCGCGGGCTTGCATTTTTGGGAAATCCTGTAGGCTTGCTGGCATGAAAAGGAGATAAGCAGTGACCCAGTTTAAACGCAGCCGCGTCATCATGTTCGGCGCCTTTGCTCTGTCAGGAGCTTTAGCAATCAGTGGAATGAATCTCCTAGCGTTGCTCTTTGGTTGGGTTGCTGTCTGGCAACTCACATCGAGCGCGAAGTCAGAAATGGTTCACACCAGTATCCAGGCGGCGAAGAGTGCATTTGAGTCGCTGAATGTGGTGATGTTCGATAAGCGCTGGGTTGGCGATAGAGCAACAGTAGCGAAGGTATTGCACCAACAGCTTCCAACAGTTGAGTCAAATGGGCTGTCAGTGGTGCGGGTCATAGCTGTAGCTCAGGGGGGAACTTGGTTCAGTCTGGACATGGCTGTATCAAGAGCCCAAAACGTAGAATTGCTTAACCTGCAACCGCTCAGCGAACCCGAAGCGAAGTTCATGTTGGCCTCAGACCTTGAGGCATACGAAACCTTTTTCGGAAAGCCCGATAATGCTTGAGGACAAAGTGATGGAAAAGACCAATGAAGTAAGCGGCGCGGAGTTCACGGCCGAAGAAAAAAAAGCAATGAACCATGCTGCCTATGCCCAGTGCATCTTCATCCTGGCCCAGGTTCTGCTGTACCCGGCCCTCGGGGCGACTGGCGCCATCTTGGCCGCGTTCTGTGGAATGATGCCGTGGCTGCCCCGCTTCGTTAAACAAGCACCGTCGAAGGCGTTTGGTATGGTGCTGGCCTCTGTCTGCCTGGCTCCACTTTATGCCAAGGTTTGCACCTTCATCGTAACAGCTGTCCAGGGCATTTGATTCACCTGGCCTGGACGCAGGTTTAGTGAAAGGGAGTGCGGTAATCCCAGAAAGGAGGTTTTGGCCTCCTTTCTTTTTGAATGGAAAATCCTTCCTGCCTCATCCCCTCCAGCAGAACTCAGCGTCCTGACTATTTTCCCATCAGGAGTGGTTTGACATGACCGTACTAAGCAGCAAGAAGATCCAGATAGGTGTTATCGCAGCAATCGTATTGGGGGCCCTCGGTACCGGTATAGGGGTGTACCAGTCAGTGAAGGTGGACCAACTGACGAATGACCTCGCCAAGGTGAATAATACTCTCAGCAACATGAATGCCATCACCACCAATTCAATCACTTTCAAGAACCAAACCGAGTTTGATACAGCAGTGGCCGCTAGTATCAACAAGCTGGTGGATAAGCAGCAGCAGGAGAAGATGAGCCAGAAGTATGCTCAGTTCGATGCGGCGGCCGAGAAGGTAGCTGATGGTAAACACATCTACGGTGACCTCAACGCCCGCTTCACCTTGGTCGAGTTCTCTGACATCGAATGCCCCTATTGCAAGCGATTCCATGACACACCAAAGCAGCTTGTTGATGCCAGCAAGGGGAATGTGAACTGGCAGTGGAAGCACATGCCACTCGATTTCCATAACCCAGCTGCATTCAAGGAAGCTGTGGCCGCTGAGTGTATTTCAGAACAGAAGGGTAACCGCGGGTTCTGGGTCTTCATCAATGACATGTTCGAGCACACCCAGGGTAATGGGGCCGGGGTCAAAGATCTGCCTCAGGTGGTGGCCGGTGTTGGAGCCGATTTGAGTGCGTTCCGCGAATGCCTTGCCGCTGGAAAGATGGATGAGAAGGTTCAGGAAAATATCCAGCAAGCGAAGAGCCTTGGGGTCAACGGCACACCGGCCACCTTTGTCGTTGACAACAAAACGGGTAAGAGCCAGCTCTTGGGTGGCGCTCAGCCGCCTGAGGCCATCATGGCGGCGATGAGGAAAATGGTGGTTGAAGACCAGGAACAGAGTGCAGCGAAGCAATAAAAATTTCATATGTAAAAGTTGAGTCGGGCGCATGGGGGATGAGCTTCGTTGGGCTGGTGCCAAAGATGACACCGCCAAGCGGTTTGACATTGAGGGAGAAGAAGATGGAAATCCGTGATCAAATGAGAATGTTGCTGGAGGCATTAGGAAAACATGATGCCGTTACTCGTGATCTGCTCATAGAGCACAGTGATCTGATCCGGGCAATCAGCAAAAAATGCCAGAGCTCTGGCCTGTACCTGGACTTTGAGCCAAGAATCCGCCAAGTTGCTCAGAAAATCGAAGCTGACCACAAGGCTGATGATCGCCTGATGTATGTCTGGAACTGGTGTATGCAGCTCATTGTCAGTGCTCGGTCTCAGTTCCAGCGTGATGGCGCCATCATTCTTACCATACCTTTGGTCGCTAAGTATCTGCCTGAAACGACGGAGCTGGAAAAGCCAGAGGCAATAATCATCAACCTCGATCTGGACTACCGCGCACCAGAAGGGAGTAAAACACTGCGTCAGCTGGTCAGCGAGCGGAGGGCATGGCCTAGCGGCGCAACCTGCGCGACCCAGGATGTCGAAGGCGAGATTCTCTATTGGGATGCGGAGGTTGAGCATGTGAAAACAACCGCAGGGGAGAGTCGTCGGGTGGAGTTCAGGCACCAGATCGATGCCTGGTTCGCAGATATAGACAACCCACTCTTGGCAACTGACTGGACTACCGCCGTCGTTACCCCCGAAGAGTTGGATGATGAGTACCAGCTTGATCCGGAGTGGGTGTTCTCTCACTCGGGAGCATGATTTAACGTCCAAATAACTTGGCTGGTGGGCGCTGAAAAATTTCACATGTGAAATTTATTTTGCCTATGAAGGCGCATTTTTGCAGGGAAGAGGTTCGATCAATGACAGTCGATGTGCAATCAGTCCATAAATTTGGCAGGGCAATCCTGCTGCTCACTCTTGGCTTGACTTCGCCCTTTGTGTCGGCCGAGACCTTTACTGGTCAAGTCGTCGGTGTTTCCGATGGCGATACGGTCAAAGTTCTGACAGAACAAACCTGTAATTCCGGGGAAGAATGCCGAAGTGGTAAAGTGCAGTACCGGGTTCGGTTGGCCGAGATCGATGCTCCCGAGAAGAAGCAGCCATTTGGCTCAAAGGCCAAGGCTGCACTGTCGGAGCTGGTGGCTGGGCAGATGATCACCGTTGAGCAAGTGGACAAAGACCGCTATGGCCGTCTGGTTGCCAATCTCTACGCCGATGGCAAATGGGTAAACGCCGAGATGGTCCGCTCAGGTGATGCCTGGGTGTACCGCCAATACGCTAAAACCCCTGAGCTATTCCAATTGGAAGAAGAGGCAAGGGAAGGGAAGCGCGGCCTCTGGGCTCTGCCTGAACAGGAACGGACTCCTCCCTGGGAATGGCGTAAAGCGCACTAATCACAACCCCTTCTGTGATAAGGAAGGGGGCAATTATAACCACGACAGAGTAGGAAGACGTATGAACAAAAGTGATTTGATAATGGCGATAGCTGAGTCAGCTGACATCACCAAGGCTAAGGCAGAGGCTGCGGTTAACGCTTTGATGGCTACTATCACCACCGAACTCAAGGAAGGTGGTTCCGTAGCTCTCACTGGCTTCGGAACCTTCCAGGTGAGAGCTAGAGCCGCCCGTACTGGGCGCAATCCGCAAACCGGAGAGGCAATTGAGGTTGCCGCGGCAAACATCCCTAGCTTCAAGGCTGGCAAATCACTGAAAGATGCGGTGAATTAACCAATTATTCATGTGCCACATGAATAAGAATGGTGTTTACATTGGGCTCCTCTCGTGGGAGCCTTATTCATGTGGCACATGAGTAAGGTGAAAATATGAGGCTATCGGCAACGCAAAAGGACGTGTTGTACATCCTGTTCTCTATAGAGGCTAGGGGAAGGTTTGACCCTGTACCTGGTATGAAGTTGCTGGGGATGCTTAATCTGACACGCAGTAGCGAGATTCACGATACGAACTTTCGCACATCATGCCATACCTTAGTCGCCAATGGTCTGTTGAGTAAGTACCGATCGTCATCGCTGATGCTGGCCTTCACGTTGACTGCTGACGGGCGGGAGAAGGCCAAAGATATTTATCAGACCAGGGCGGAAGCAACAAGTTAGCGTTTTGAGAACCCGAGATCTTACCAAAATACTGAGCCGACGTGCTCCCCTGTCTGCACGTCACAGCCATCGGAAACAAGCCGGATAGAGCTCTTTTTCTTTTTTCTGGCTGCATTTCCCTCAGTCTGGTCTTTTGGTGCGGCGAGTAAACCATAGAACAGCCCGCCTACAAGGGCCCCTTGCCAAGTGAATAAAGCCACCAGCCCCCAGAAAGCCAAACCCACCCAGTAATTCTTGTGGAGCAGGTCCAGCACGGTTTTTACCCAGTAAACCACTGCAATCGCGATCACAGCGTAACCCCAACCAGTCGCTTGCAGCATCGCGGTACCAAGGACAACTACGGCCATCAGGAAAATGTTGATTAAGTCTTTCATGGTCTATCTCCTCACAAGTTATGTATCCACTTTATCACGGGTGCAAATAATGCAACTGTAATTGGCCTATAAAACGAGCCTTTTGTGATGTTTTTTCACCGCACTGAGCGATGAGGTCGCTAGCGTTAACGTTATCAATCACCGCTAAATCAATGGGTTCAAATAGATACTTGAAATGTGCTGCCCAATATTTACTGGGTCATTAAGTGGTGCTATTGTTTATCTCGATTTTGATTTGAACTGGTCGCATTTTGGATGACGTAGCCGGTGATGTGCAGCTAGGTAAGCGCAAAGTTATTTTGGATTAGTGGGCACGTGGTCAATGAAGCAAAAAGAAATGGATCGAACAGACTGGCTCATCAAATTTCGGCGGGCCAAGTGCAATGAAACCCTTGATGTGATGCGTGATGCAGCGCTTCGCGAGCTGACAAATATCAGAGAAGTAGCCAATATGCTCTTTGCACATGAGAAGAGAGAGGATGAAATTGAGATAGGGCTGTACTGTCGGAAAATATAAGGCTTCTAGCCTCTCGTTTTGATGATGTTCCAGATGCGGTCTGGTCTGATAACCGGAGCTTTTTCACTGACTTCAATGAACGGATCCATCGGTGTGTGACCTCGCCACCTTATCCACTGCGGGTCACCCGCGGCTATGGCAATGTACAGGAGATGCAGTGGGTCGATTTCATTACCCAGACGCTCGAACCTATCGTGAAGAACTTGGTTCCCGGTGGTAGTGTCGTGCTCAACGTGAGCAACGATATTTTCGAGTCAAAGCGTCCCTCGCGCTCGATGTACCTGGAGCGTATGGTGCTGGCACTGCATGACAGACTGAGGTTATCGCTGATGGACCAATGGCCGTGGATCAACACCTCCAAGCCGCCGTCGCCCACGCAATGGACGTGCGTGAATCGCGTCCAGCTATGTTCAGGGTGGGAGCCGGTGTACTGCTTTACTAATGACCCCAGTTGCGTCCGCTCGGACAATCGCAGGGTCCTGCTTCCTCATATCGACGCCCACCAGAGCCTGATGGATTCGGGTGGCGATCGCCGTGTGGTGAGCTACGGCGATGGTGCTTACCGGCTACGGGGTAATGCTTTCGGAAAACAGACAGAGGAACGTATCCCAAAAACGTGGTCCAGCGGGGCCACCGTTGTGCTGACACGATGGCAATCCGGTTTCTCACTGAGGCTGGCGATCTCGTGGTTGATCCCTTCTGCGGCTCCAACAAGAGCTGCCTCGCGGCAGATCGATGACCGGCGCTGGGCAGCCTGTGACAACACCTTTGAGTACATCAGGCAGCAGGACGAGATGTTCACCGTTTTTGATGGATTTTGGATGAACCCTGCAATTGCAATGGTGGGCAATGGGGGAGCCTGTAATTGAGTGAAGTGAACGAGAAAGACATGGAACAACGAATTGCGGCGGCACAGCCAAAGCTCAAAGCGTGGTTCGCGTGGAATGAGCCACCACAGATTAGATTTGTACTGACAACACAAACTCTTACAAAAAACGGCCATTGGCCGTTTTTGCTTTGTGAATGTTTTTACAGCACCATCATAAGAGATTGCAGCATCATTTTATGAACGATAGAATGTTTCACATGTGAAAGTTTGGGGGTGATTTGGATCACCTGGAGAAAACAACATAGGGGTCGGTATGGCAAAAGTCATCAGCTTCGCCAACCAGAAAGGCGGAGTGGGTAAGAGCACCATATGTATCCAGCAAGCCTTTTATCTGTCGATGAAAAAGAAGAAGAAAGTGCTGGTTGTGGACATGGATGGTCAGGGCAATACGTCCTCTCGGCTGGCTGCCAAGCGCGAGCTTGAAGATGGCGAGTTCGAGCCGGTTTTTTCGGGCACGAAGACAGCAGAGCTGTTTGCCCATGAGATCTCGCACATCGAAGTCATGCACTGTCCATGCGGGGCGGACCTCATTCACACTCCAAAGAATGACCCGGATTTGTTTGAGATGGAGGCGGTGCCTCTGGATCAAGCTATGAACCCCGCCCGTCACTTGGCTGTGCTTTTTGAGCAATATGACTATGTGCTGATAGATTGCGCACCGAGCCTCGGCAGAAAGCTTGTGGCCGCGCTGGTGATGTCTACCCATGTTGCATGTCCGGTAAAGCTATCAGGGTTCGCTGTAGACGGCGTGGAAGGCCTACTCAACACCATCATCGGTGTTAGGGCCGAGTACAACCCGGAGTTGGAGATCCTAGGGATTTTAATTAACGATATGGATCGCTCTGTCAACCATGACAAATCCCTAAAGGCACTTCAAAAAGAAGTGCCGGAGCTCCTGTTCCAGAACAAGATTATGCACCGTCCGCCTCTGGACACCGCAACCACCGATGGCGTTCCTGTTTGGGAATTGCAGTACGGCCATGTTGCAGCGAAAGAGGTGCAAGCTGTGTTGGAAGAAATGATAGAGAAGGTGGGTTAACGATGGCTCTTGGTAACCTCAAAGGTCTTTCCGAGCTCGCTAATGTCGCGAAGGGAAAGACAGGCAAGCAGGTATTAAGTGTGCCTGTTGAAGATGTGGTTTCGAAGGCGCAGGTTCGTAAGCGCTTTCGGAACATTGAAGAACTTGCGGCAACTCTCGTTACAGAAGGCCAGCAATCACCGATCATTGTTTCCCCCAAGGGCGAGGATGGTAAATACGTCATCCAGAAGGGAGAGCGACGTTGGAGGGCCTGCAAACATGCAGACATTCCAACGATCGACATCATTGTCAATGATAAGAACCAAGGCGAACTGGATGAGACCGCTGGGGAGCTGATAGAGAACATACAGCGTGATGATCTTACACCGTTGGAAATAGCAGAAGCGCTGGACAAATTCGTCAAAGCGGACTGGAAGAAAAAAGACATCGCTCTACGTCTGGGCGTGAACAATTCGTTCGTCTCGTCGCATTTGTCATTATTGAAGATGCCTGACTGTGTGCGTGAGCTCTATGACGGCGACATCTCTTCTGACACTGAAACCTTGAACAACCTGCGTCTACTGTTCGAACTGAATGCTGAGCGCTGCCGAGCCATCTGTGCTGTTGCTATAACTGATGGGATCACTCGTAAGCAGAGTCGTGAGCTGCTGAATGACGCTAAGCGCATCCAGGAAGGGCTGGAGAAGGCTCAACTTTCTGGACGTGGCGGAGATAATCCTGGTGCCGGGGCAGAGAGCAATAGCGATCATCTTCCTCCAGAACAAGAACATGTCACGTCAGTACAAGGTGACGGGCATCAGGTTGGAAGCAGTAGTGGGAATCGCAACCTCGATCCTCTTGAGGAAGGTGCAGGAGCCGGTACAGATAACTCTACCCCTGGAGCTCCCGAAAAGCAGAATAAGGCCAACAGGACCACGATTACCGAAGGTGGGGACGCGCTTCCTCCCCTGGAAAAGGATCGGGAATGGAAGACGGCTAGGGCCGATAATCTGATCTTCGCTGTGCATGTGCTGGTGGACGATGAGGTGAGGAAGGGTGTTATCATGACTGATCGTGTAGCGCTCAATCCGTCTACCGTCTGGGTTAAGACGCTGGACAGTGCTGGAAAAGAAAAGCATCTTAATGTGCCAGCATCAGATATCGAGATTTTGAGTATCGAAGGTTAAGTGACAGTCCCATCTTCTAAGTCGGGACTTTATGAAAAACGGGGGCTTATGGCGATTTCGCGAGACATTAAACGTAAATTTGAGCTGGTGAATGCCCTGTCGAAGAAGAACAGGCCTAGTCTCAATGATCTGCATCTCGAAACGGGTATCCCCGAATCAACCATCAAGAGGCAGATCTCCGCACTACGCGAAGAGTTCGGGATGGAGATCTTGTTCATAAGAGGGGCCCGAGGCGCACCGGGCGAACCTGGTACGGCCGGTTACTACATGCTGACGAACTGGGGAATTCTGGAAAGAGCCGCGTTCTTGAGTAGGTATGGCAAGCTATAGCAAGCCTCGAAATGAAAACCCGCCATTACGGCGGGTTTTTTACTATGCGGCTATGCTGGTGTCCACCCTTTGCTGGGCGTAGTAGCCAATCCCGGTAGGGCGCCGTGAGAGAGTATCGATCCCAACAATGCTGAGTGTTTTAGGCGAGACATTACGGGACTCAAAGAAGTGGAACAACTGCAACATACAGCACTTGACCATTAATCTATCGATGTCTTCGAGATAGATCGATGCACTACTCAGGGCTTCCGGCCCTTGGCTCTCAAGCAGATGTTCCATCCATTGGATGGCATTTATTCCCGATCCGCAGCACGGTTCGAAAAAATCTGCCGACGGAGTTGAGCCAACCAGCTGTGACAGGAGGCGGCCAACCCCTGGAGGTGTCGGAAAGTAGTTGGTTCCCTTCTTGTGAAAACCGGACATGCTAAGCACGTAACCAATTACATCGCTGGTAGGATCTTGCTTCATGGCCGCAGAGAGAACGTGTGACAGCTCGATAGCGACGGGCTGTAGTTCATCAGGAATGGTGTTGGCGGGAGGATAGAGCCCAGTTTGGAGGTAGGCCCATTGGTCGATAAACGCCTCAACAAATGCCGAGGTACCCATCCGATAACGCGCTTGCTCAATGAGTGTCAGCGCCTTGTTAGCTAGGGGGGTTATCTGAGGTGTCATTGGATGCTCCAGTGTAGTAACAGAAAAAGTTGTTTGCGCCCAAAGAAGACCCCCGGCCAAGGCCGGGGGTCATTGAGACAACCTTAGGAGGGCTGCCTGTTACCTATCTGCGAGCTACACATCTTTGCAATCGCCTCCCCACACCATTCCGGCATTGTAGAAATCAAGGGAAGCGCGGTCTCCAGCGGCATATTGGGGACATCGATCAGGCGGACCCGCTTTGCGGATCGACGGGCGTTGTTACTTACAGTATGATGAGATTGCATACGAACTCCTCCGATAAGAGTGTGTGTAGGCCCCCTGTTCGCCCAGGGGGCTTTTTTTTTGCCCTCACATTACAGCACCATAAAGTGGTGCTGGTCAAATCAAAATATGACCTAGTAAAGATTGGTGTATGTCGGCCATCAACAACTTGACGGGAGAGGTGAGTGATTTAATATGAGCTCATTATTTGAGTTAGTAAAAGGTAGGGCGAATCATGCGTACTTACGTGATCGTGCCCGTGCGCAGTCGGGCAAAAATTTCACATGTGAAATAAAAGAATGAACCGGTAGTACAAAGCGTGAGACTACAGACCTACACGGTAGCGAGGAAAAACAGATAATGGCTTTGGATCACGGCATTCTCAATGTCCCGCTCGCCAAGCGAAACGGCGATATGGACAAGCAACTGGCCCAGTTCACACAAGAGCGGACCAAGGCCAGAAAAGGAGCCCACAAGGAGGCGAAGGCTAGGTACCGTGACGAGAAAGCCATTGCGCAGCGTATGCTCGACATAGCAGGCCCTCAGTTGCTTGCAGAATGGGCTGTGAAGAAGGGCATGACCGAGCGGGCCTTTCGCACTTTCTTGGTAGAGCTGATTAACGACAAGCCCGGCAAGGCCAAAAAGGTACTTGAGTTGATCGTCCAGAACGGGGCACTCCCACCTCACACTCAGCCTACCGAAGACATAGCTAAAGCCGCTGTGCGCGGGCAATTGTTTGCCAGCATCTCCAGCCTCAATGCTGTGAGCAAGGCCCTTGGCTTCGATCAGAGCAAGATATATGTGACCCTTGATGGGCAGCAGATCCACGTAGCTGAAAAGGTGGCCTCTGACAATCTGGTTCAAGCCAGCGGCAAAGCGATTATGAAAGCCGTCCAGGGACAGGAGAAGATATGAGACGCTCAGCAGCTGCGCCGCATAGAGCGCATCAAGCGAGGCCGCACACGCGGCGCCGGGGCGGGAGGGTTTAACCGGGACATCGGTAACATCGAGCACAGAATCAACGATGCTAACACCAAAATAAGCTTGCTCCAGGGGGAACTGAAACGTCGGATCTCTACGACAGCCGTCCAGTGGCAAGCCAAGTAAGGGAAAATAGATATGGAACTGACAGATTCAGTCCTTCATCAGCTGCGCTACTTGGCAGAGCAAGCCACAGCCGGGGAGTGGGAGGCCGTCAATAACGGCGTGGTGCGTATCAAGGGCACTAATAGCCAGATCGCTGCTTGCACCATGTCAGATGACTCACAGCGCTCAATCTCGCCACTGGAAGCAAATAGCCGGTTTATTGCCGCTGTGCAACCTGCCGTTGTCCTGGCGATGGTAGAGCGCTTGGCCCGTTTAGATCACCTGGTCAAGGCGAGCAAGCAGCTGGTGCTGGCGGAGGCCGATAGCTCCCCGACTGGTGCTTTTAAAGATGCCATAGACTGGGTTATTAAAGAGACTAAGGAGCTTGGTTAAAGGAGCAGGAACGATGATGGCTGGAATCCGCCCTCAGTCGATATTGATGTTATGTGCCTATGCTGCCACGCCACTCTGGCTGGTGTGGATTTTTGGTCACCTCTACATGCAGGACTTAACCTTGAGGCAATTCTACGGGGAGGGGGATTATGTACGCTCTCCAGCAGATCATATGGTGATGGGCAACAGCGTAGGCGTCCACTACCTCAAGGAACTGAGGGCCAAACAAGGCGACGACATGCAGTATCAATGTCTCGGAGTAACAAATGCCGACGGCACCAAGCCAAGTTTGTCGTTTCAAGTCAAAGGTGAGCCTGTATGCTGCTCGTTGGCAAAAGATCAGTGGAGCATCCCCTTCAAAACTATTGGTGACAGCCTCCACCTGCTATGCGGAAAATGGCCCGACGAGAATGAAATTGTGATGACTCCCATACCTGAAAGGATGAATAGATGAGCGCGGATTTTAAGCATGGTTCGGAGGGGTATCCCTGCGGCCAATGTTGCGGTAGCAAGGGGGAATTGAGCACGGGGGGGTGCGAGCTCTGTGAAGGGGAAGGGGGGTTCGCTGATGCAAAGGTGATGGTTACCCGCGTGATCAGCTACGCCAAAGATAACCGACTGCCGGTGATCGCTGCCTTGTCGTCTTTTGCCTTTCGCAGCATTGCCACGAAGGGCCATGAACCGCGTGAGCTATTTAAGCTCAGCCAGGAGCTCAATGCCCCCCGTAACCTGATGAGGTATGGGTGGGATGCCTGGGAGATCTATGCGCGACATGAAGGCGTGATACCCGAACTGGCTGATCTGGGGCGTAGCGTCATGCGCGAATGGTATAACCACTCCTGGGAACATTTCGAGGATGAGGTCGGCTTTGACGCGGCCGAGCATATGATCGCTCAAGCTAAGGCGGAACCAGATAAAACAGAGGCTCGCTGGGCTTACCTGCTCAGTGAAGAGTGGATGGTGGCGTAGTCTGTAATGTGGGATGAAACCTGTGTCATCCCTGAAAATAGAGTTTCATCCTTGAAAATAAAGTCTCACCCTAATTTTATCATGACCCATCGAATCTTATGGCAGGCTGGCGCTGGTGTGGGAGATCAATAAAGTATCATACTAAGTAATAAAGATTCATACCGAGTATTAAAGTATCATGCTGAAGTGGCAGCGATCACATAGGTACGCTGCCATTTCTAAACCCTTTATGCCCCAAAGCGAGTTACAACCAAACTTGCCCAAGCGATCTAGTTCGAACATGTTGACCAAATTTTAGTAATGCTACAGAATGACTATTTGCGAAGGTTAAATATGAATGAAGCTCAAGTATTCAAGCAAGAAGATTTCTTAGGTGAGATTTTTGAAAATGAAGCGAAAGCGTTACTAAGCGATATTATGTCATCGACTTCCTTAGTATCTCTTATGTATGCATTTGAGGAAGAACAAGTACATAAGGCCATTGAATACATTGTTGGAATATTTAATGAGTGCTACAAATTCGGTCATCTTAAAGTTGCCACATCAAGCTCCGAACTGACGCTTTGTGGGTATGCAATGATTTTTGTTCATCCACATCATCAATCGGCATATCTCCATAAAATACAGATTTTTGAGCAGTTTAGAGGGCGTGGGCTAGGGACTGAAATGTTGCAGTCGCTTAGTCAATCATTTAGCGATTTGGGGCTAATTTGTAATAACGATAAAATCAAATTTTATGAACGTAACGGATTTGTAACCGTTCACCGGGACGGTGTTGACAGCACCAACTCCTCCGGGAACGGGTAGTCGGTTTTCTCGATGCAGGACCTGACAACTGCCCTCAGCCACTCCTGCGGGCAGCGGCCCAATCGCTTGG
>NZ_PQLN01000096.1:0-16097 GCF_002919855.1 Aeromonas sp. ASNIH8
ACGAGTGTGCTGGAAGGGGTGAACAACAAGATCAAAGTGATAAAGCGTATGGCATATGGATTTAGGGACTCAGAATACTTTTTTCTGAAAATCAAGGCGGCCTTCCCCGGAAAGCCGCGATGAACCATTTTTTTATGCCCGCCGTCCGTTTGCCCAATCAAAAGACCGCCTGCTGGCGGTCTTTTGCGTGATGTCTCGGCGATCAGGCGAGGCCCGCCAGCAGACGACTCCAGTTGCGCTTGGCAACGAGGAAACCGTCTCGCAACGTGCGGTACTCCAGTTGCAGCCTGAGCCTGTCGTAGCGTGCGAGGGCTGTGCGCTTGCGCTGCTCCAGCAGTGACTTGCGGCTGGCATAGTAGTGCTGGATCTGCAGGCTCAGCTTGTCGTACTCCTCCTGCAGCAGTGCCTGCCAGCGTTCCCTGTCATCCTGCTTGTGCACTCTGGCCTGGGCGCGCTTGAGCTGCATCTCCAGCCTGGCCTGTTCGATGCGTTCCTCCGGGCAGGATCTCAGGTCTTTGGCGAGCCCGCACCAGGCGGTTGTGCGGATCAGCCACTTGGTGGGGTCGAACTGCCACCACTGAATGCCGTTGCGGTAGTCGTTCTCGAACAGGTGATGGAAGTTGTGATAGCCCTCGCCAAAGGTGAAGAAGGCCAGGATGCCGTTGTCCCGGGCGCTGTTGCGATCCGTGAACGGTTGGCTGCCCCAGATGTGGGCCAGGGAGTTGATGAAGAAGGTGGTGTGATGAGTCATCACCATGCGCAGCACCCCGGCCAGCAACATCATGCCGAGCAGATCCCCGTGCAAGAGGCCGAGCAGCAGCGGAATGCCGATGTTGGTGACCAGGGCCAGGGCGAGATAGTGCCTGTGCTGGAAGGCGACCACGGGGTTGTTTTGCAGGTCGCGCACATTGCTGTAGTCGTGGTAGGTATCGCGCTGGTATTCCCGCAGCATCCAGCCGATGTGGGAGTACCAGAAGCCGCGACCCGCACTGTAGGGATCCTTCTGGTTGTCATCCACGTGGCGGTGGTGGCGGCGATGATCCGAGGACCAGTGCAGCGCCGAGTTCTGCAGGGCTAGCGCGCCTCCGATGGCGAAGATCCATTGCAGGGCCGGGTGCGCCTTGTAGGACTTGTGGGACCAGAGCCTGTGGTAGCCGGCGGTGATGGAGATGCCGCAATAGCAGAACAGCAGCAGGAAGCAGAGCCACTGCCAGAGGTCGTAGCCCTGGCTCAGTCCATACCAGGGGACCGCTATCAGTGCCGTCAGCCCGGAGAGGGCGAACAACAGGGTGTTGGTCATGATGATCGGGGGGCGGTCCATTTCACTCGGCTCCTTTCAGCGAACAGCTGTTCACTATTCTCCATTGAGCTGGAATGCGGGTCAATGGTAAAAAAGTCGGAGACAAACCTGATCCCGGCCCCGCCTTCGGGTTATCATCTGGCCTCGCTAATCTCAAGGTGACTGTTTTCGTGGGTATTCGCGCGCAACAAAAAGAAAAAACCCGGCGTACGCTGATCGAGGCGGCGTTCAGTCAACTCTGCGCCAACCGCAGTTTCTCCAACCTCAGCCTGCGGGAAGTGGCCAGAGAGGCGGGCATAGCGCCGACCTCCTTCTATCGCCACTTTCGGGACATGGAAGAGCTGGGGCTGACGCTGGTGGACGAGGGAGGGCTGACCCTGCGCCAACTGATGCGCCAGGCGCGCCAGCGCATTGCCGGTGGTGGCAGCGTCATCAGCACCTCGGTGCAGACCTTCATGGAATTCGTCGAAAACAACCCGAACATCTTCCGGCTGCTGCTGCGCGAGCGCTCCGGCACCTCGGCTGCGTTCCGTCAGGCGGTGGCCCGGGAGATCCAGCACTTCATCGCCGAGCTGACCGATTATCTGGAAGCCACCACGCAGGCGCCACGGGAAGAGGCCTATATCCAGGCCGAGGCCATGGTGACCATTGTCTTCAGCGCTGGTGCAGACGCCCTCGACATGACTCCGGAAGAGTGCAAGGCACTGTCGGAGCGCACCATCAGCCAGTTGCGGATGATCGCCATGGGCGCCGAGGTGCAGAACCGCAAGCGCCACGAATCTCTCACATAACGCAAGGATGGACAGCCTCATGCATGAACCGAACGCGATTCCGAAGAAGCCCCTGGTGCTGGCCCTGCTGATCGGTATCTGTGGCGATGCCTTCCTGTCGGCCTTGATGGAGTCGGTCGTCCCCTTCTCCTTCTACCCCCTCATCGCCCTGTTGCTGGCGGCCAGCCAGCTCTATCAGCACTATCGCCATGAGCCCATGGTGGGCAACACACCCAGTTGCATCCTGCTCTGCTTCTTTATCGGCGTGTTCGGCCATTCTGCCCTGGTCAAGGTGCAGTACCCCGAGCTTGGCAGCAACTTCTTCTCCCTCATTGCCATGCTGCTGCTGCTCGCCGCTCTCTCCATCAAGCTGGGAATCAGCCTCGGAAAAACGCAGAAGGAGTGACGAATCACTCCTTCTGGTCGGGCCGGGGGTGGCCTAGTCGGCCCTGGGGGGAGTCTCTCCCTTCTTCCTGGCGTCTATGATGGCCTGCAGCTTGGTGCGGATATCCATCATGCCGAACACCCCGAAGATCAGCACCTGGGTGAATTCGAGACGAGTGACCGCGAAGTAGGGTTTGCATGCCGCCTTGATCATGCTGGCCTGTACCCAGTGCATCAATATCACGATGACGCCGCACACCGGCAGAAAGCCGTTCAGTTTGCCCGGCAGGGTGCCCAGCAGGGCGAGTGCCACACCGAACCAGAAGAACAGCAGCACCCCCATCGCCAACAGATTAAACACCCGCTTCATCGTTTACCTCCCGTACATAGAGTTGATAGCAGGCCTGATGTGATCGACCTGCTTGTCCTTGAGCCGTTGTCCAAATTGACGGAGAAGGGGACTGTGCCCATCTCCCCTTTAAACAGCAGCGTCATGCTTGGTGTCCCGCAGATAGAGCTGATAGCAGACCTGACCCGCCTGCTTGTCCTTGAGTAGTTTCCAGCTGGCGGGCAGCGTCAGATCGGCCATCTCTTTTTCCCGCTCCAGATAGATGAGGGCATCGGATGCCAGCCAGCCGCGTTGCTCGAGCAGCTCGCACACCTGGGGCAGCAGCTCGCGACGAAACGGTGGGTCCAGAAAGACCAGATCGAACGGCGTGGCCGTGCCTTGCAGCCAGCTCACGGCATCGGCCTGGATCACCTGCCCCTGGCTGCTGCCCAGGGTCGTCAGGTTCTTCTTGAGCTGGTCGGCGGCGCCTCTGTCCATCTCGATCAGGGTGACCTGTTCGGCATAGCGGGACAAGGCTTCCAGCCCCAGCCCGCCGCTGCCGGCGAACAGATCCAGGCAGCGGGTACCGCGCACGTGGGGAGCCAGCCAGTTGAAGATGGTCTCCTTGACGCGATCCGTGGTGGGTCTGAGCCCTTCCACATCCCTGACGGGGAGTTTGCGCCCCTTCCATTGGCCGCTGATGATTCGTACCACGCCCGCTCGCCCCTGGGGGGCCGGGCTCTTGCTCGGGCTGTTACGGCTGGATTTCACTCTGGGCATCGCGTTTCGTCGTCAGAAAATAAAGTGATAGTATAAGGCGGTTCATTTTTATGCCGACCCGCCGAGGGACGGCTATCTTAGCAGTCAGCCTTTGATGTGAGTATTTTTAGATGGCAAAAGGTTTGTTTTCCTGGCTGGGTTTCGGCCGCAAGAAAGAAGAGGCTGAGGCCGTTCCATCGCAGGCGCCCGACGCTACCCCGGCGGTAGTCGAGTCGGAGGCCGCCGCTGTTCCCGCGCCTGTCGCCGATGTTGCCCCGGCTGATGCCCCCGCCGCCAAGCCCGAAGCGCCGCTGAGCGGCCCTGACGAAGGCCCCCTGGTTGTGGAAGAGCCGGAGGGCGAGCTTGAGCCCGTCATCGTCAATGAGGCCTTGATCGCCACCGAAGCTCAGGTCGCAGACGAAGCCATTGTTGCCGCCGAGGCTCGCGCTGCGGAAGAGGCTCGCATCGCTGCCGAAGCCCGCGCCGCAGAAGAAGCCCGTATTGCCGCCGAGGCTCGCGCTTCGGAAGAAGCTCGTATTGCCGCCGAAGCCCGCGCTGCGGAAGAGGCCCGTATTGCCGCCGAGGCTCGCGCCGCGGAAGAAGCCCGTATTGCCGCCGAAGCCCGCGCCGCAGAAGAAGCCCGTGTTGCCGCCGAAGCCCGTGCCGCGGAAGAAGCTCGTATTGCTGCCGAAGCCCGCGCTGCGGAAGAAGCTCGTCTTGCCGCCGAAGCCCGCGCCGCAGAAGAAGCCCGTGTGGCCGCCGAAGCCCGCGCTGCGGAAGAAGCTCGTATTGCTGCCGAGGCACGCGCCGCAGAAGAGGCTCGCATCGCTGCCGAAGCCCGTGCAGCAGAAGAAGCTCGTATTGCCGCCGAAGCTCGCGCTGCGGAAGAGGCTCGTATTGCCGCCGAAGCTCAGGCTGCCGAGGAAGCTCGTGTCGCCAAAGAGGCCCAGCGAGCGGAAGATTTGCGTCTGGTCGCCGCGATGGAGGCTGAGGCCGCCGCTCTGGCCGCTCTGCCACTGGCCGCCAAGGTGGACGACGACACTCAGGAGAAGCCGCAGCGGGAGGGCTTCTTTGCCCGCCTCAAGCGCAGCCTGGTGCGTACCAGGGAGAATATCGGTTCCGGTTTCTTCGGCCTGTTCAGCGGCAAGAAGATCGATGACGATCTGTTCGAAGAGCTGGAGACCCAGCTGCTGACCGCCGATCTTGGCGTCGACACCACCACCCGTATCATCGAGGGGCTGGTACAGCACGCGGACCGCAAGCAGCTCAAGGACGCCGAGGCGCTCTACGGTCTGCTCAAACAGGATATGGGCGAGATGCTGGCCAAGGTCGAGCAGCCCCTGGTGATCGACACCAGCAAGAAGCCTTACGTCATCCTGATGGTTGGCGTGAACGGCGTCGGCAAGACCACCACCATCGGCAAACTGGCCAAACAGTTCCAGGCCGAGGGCAAGAGCGTGATGCTGGCCGCTGGCGATACCTTCCGTGCTGCCGCCGTCGAGCAGCTGCAGGTGTGGGGTCAGCGCAACAACATTCCGGTGATTGCCCAGCACACCGGTGCCGACTCCGCCTCCGTCATCTATGACGCCATCGAGGCAGCCCGCTCCCGCGGGGCTGACGTGCTGATCGCCGACACTGCCGGCCGCCTGCAGAACAAGAGCAACCTGATGGAGGAGCTCAAGAAGGTGGTGCGGGTGATGAAGAAGCTGGACGATGCGGCACCCCACGAGATCATGCTGACTCTGGACGCAGGCACCGGCCAGAACGCATTGAGCCAGGCCAAGCTGTTCAGCGAGGCGGTGGGCCTGACCGGCATCACCCTCACCAAGCTGGACGGCACTGCCAAGGGTGGTGTCATCTTCGCGGTGGCCGACAAGTTCCAGATCCCGATCCGCTACATCGGGGTGGGCGAGGGGATCGACGATCTGCGCCCGTTCGTCGCCAACGACTTCATCGAGGCGCTCTTCAGCCGCGAAGAATAAATCCGGCCGACATGAGTCGGCCCGGCCGTGACGAGCACGTGTTCCATACCCCGACTCCGGTCGGGGTATGTCACTATGAGAGCGCAGGTATGGCTCATCCGGGCAAGGATGACATGCGGCATGGTTGCGACCGGTGTTGTCATCCAGGTGTTGTGCCGGTACGGGGGAGTGAGCGCCCCATGCTTTATCCCGGTCGGGGTTTGTCAATCTCAGGGAACCGTTATGATTCGTTTTGACAAGGTCAGCAAGGTCTACAGTGGCGGTCATCAAGCGCTGCAAAAGGTCAGTTTTCACCTGCGCAAGGGGGAGATGGCCTTCCTGACCGGCCATTCGGGGGCGGGCAAGAGTACCCTCCTCAAGCTCATCAGCGTGATGGAACGGCCGACCGACGGCCGCGTCTTCTTCCACGGCGATGACGTCAGCCACATCCAGCGCAGTCAGATCCCCTACGTGCGCCGCCAGATCGGCATGATCTTCCAGGATCACCGCCTGCTGATGGATCGTACCGTGTTCGACAACGTCGCCCTGCCCCTGGTGATCGATGGCTACAGCCATGGGGACATCAACAAGCGGGTGGCGGCGGCTCTGGACAAGGTCGGGCTGCTCGGCAAGGAGCGCTACCAGCCGCGCATGCTCTCCGGTGGTGAGCAGCAACGGGTCGGCATCGCCCGCGCCATCGTCAACAAACCCCCCCTGCTGCTGGCGGACGAGCCGACCGGCAACCTGGATCCCCAGCTTTCCATGGACATCATGCGCCTGTTCGAGGAGTTCAACCGCTTCGGCGTCTCCGTACTGATTGCCACTCACGATCTGGGGCTGATCGCCCGGATGCGCTACCGCACCCTGACCCTCAAGGCGGGTCGCATGTATTCGTCCGGGGAGGATCGCTGATGGCTATTGTTCGTCATAAACAGCCGCCGTTGCGTCGCTTGATGATGTATGGGGTGGATCACGTGCGCCAGGCCTTTGCCAGCCTGGGTGAGCTGTGGCGCAACCCGCTCGCCTCCCTGATGACCCTGGCGGTACTTGGCGTGAGTCTGGCGCTGCCTTCCTGTTTCCACGTATTGCTGAAGAATGCCGAAGTGGTAGAGGGGAGCTGGCAGACCAGCTCCCAGATCTCCCTCTATCTGCGCAAGGATCTGCCGGAGCAGAGCATCCTCGATATGAAGCAGCGGATCCTGCTCTATCCGGAAGTGGAGTCCGTCACTTATATGAACCGTGACGAGGCGCTCAGGGAATTTCGGGAGATCTCCGGTTTCGGTGATGCCCTGGATTATCTGGACAGCAACCCGCTGCCGCCGGTGCTGAGCGTGATCCCGGATCCGCGCTGGCAGAATCCCGAAGGGGCCGCCGAGCTGCTTGCCAAGCTGGAGAACGAGCCCGGTATCGAGCAGGGCAAGCTGGATCTGCAGTGGTTGACCCGGTTGCAGGGGATCATGAACCTGCTGCGCCACACCATTACAGGTATCGCGGTGTTGCTGCTCTCCGCTGTGTTGCTGATCGTGGGCAACACCCTGCGCCTGAACATTCTGAACCAGCGTTCCGAGATTGAAGTGCTCAAGCTGGTGGGCGCGACCGATGCCTTCATCCACCGTCCCTTCCTCTATACGGGCATCTGGTTTGGGGTCATCGGCGGCATGCTGGCCTGGTGGCTGACCGAGGTGATGGTGATCTGGAGCGAGGGGGTGGTGAAGGAGCTGGCGGGGCTCTACAACAGCAACTTCCGTCTGGTGGGGATGGGGGCGTTCGACGGCTTCAATCTCATATTGCTGGGCGCCCTGCTGGGGTTGATCGCCTCCTGGTTCTCGGTGCACAGGCACATTCGCGACATAGAACCGTCCTGATTAATTTGTCAGCATTTTAAAGCGCTGGATTTTGCGAACTGGATCAAGTAAAAGAGTGGCCCGTTTCTGGCACGGGCCACTTTCTCAGAGTAATCTGAATGGTGTCTGCGCCGAGGATCATATGTGGATCCTCTGAACCTTTTGATTTATCAATGGTCTATTGACTGCAGCAGAATGAATACGGGTATGGCCCCTATGCCTTGCTCGTCTGACTTGGCAAGCATGTGAAGGTTGCGAGCTCCGCAACAATGGACTTAGCATGCTACTTTTCAGGGGTCCTTTACTGTGACCCCTTTTTTTTGACTGTTCATTTATGATTCATGCCGTCAGCCTAAGATAGGCCGGGTTCATGCTGGGGTGATGTATGATGCAGCACGCAGAATGATACTTGGTTGGTAGACACGTCTTCTCAGGGTGTTAGACTGATTCGATTGAAAAGTAAGAGGTAGAACATGGGAACTTCATTGCAACGCACTATGGCTCTGATTCCGCAAGGTAGTCTGGAAGGCTATATCCAGGCCGTCAACTCGATCCCTGTGCTGAGCGCAGAGGAAGAGCGCGAACTGGCGATGCGTCTGCAGCAGGATGGCGATCTCGAAGCTGCACGCCAGCTCGTTATGTCGCACCTGCGTTTTGTCGTTCACGTGGCCAAGAGCTACTCCGGCTATGGCCTGCCTCAGGCCGATCTGGTGCAGGAAGGCAACATCGGCCTGATGAAAGCCGTCAAACGCTTCGACCCGAGCGTGGGCGTGCGTCTGGTCTCCTTCGCCGTGCACTGGATCAAAGCCGAAATCCACGAATATGTGTTGCGCAACTGGCGCATGGTCAAGGTGGCGACCACCAAGGCCCAGCGCAAGCTGTTCTTCAACCTGCGCAAGTCCAAGAAGCGTCTGGGCTGGCTGAACCACGAAGAGGTGCAGGCCGTGGCTGCCGACCTCGGAGTATCCGCTGCCGACGTCACCGAGATGGAAGCGCGCATGAGCAATTACGATCAGGCCTTCGATCTGGTCGGTGACGATGAAGACGAGGGTGGCTTCGCGCCGGTGCACTATCTGGAAGACAAATCTTCCGATCTCGCGGCGAACATCGAGAACGACAACTGGGACAGCCATGCCACCCGTCGCCTGAGTGCGGCCATGGCGACCCTGGACGAGCGCAGCCAGCACATCATCCGTGCCCGCTGGCTCGATGACGAGAGCAAGACCACCCTGCAGGAGCTGGCCGATACTTACGGCGTCTCGGCCGAGCGGGTGCGCCAGCTTGAGAAAAACGCGCTGAAGAAGCTGAAAGATGCCATGGATGCCTGACGGCCTCCTCCGGTAAGAAGCAGGGCCTGATGGCCCTGTTTTTGTTTTGAGGGGATCTGGTCGGCCTTGCCTTGGTTACCCTTGTGTATGGTATGTTGCCGCCACTGCCACAGTAGGGAGAGCAGAAGTGAAACTGTTGAACGACTTGTTTACCAACAACCGCGAGTGGGCGGAACGGATCAAGGCCGAGGATCCCAATTTCTTCGCTACCCTGTCCGCCCAGCAGGCACCCGAGTACCTCTGGATCGGCTGTTCCGACAGCCGGGTTCCAGCCAACCAGCTGATGGGGCTCTTGCCGGGGGACGTCTTTGTCCACCGCAACGTCGCCAACCTGGTGGTGCACACCGATTTCAACTGCCTCTCGGTGCTGCAATACGCGGTGGAGGTGCTCAAGGTGAAGCACATCATCGTCTGCGGCCACTATGGCTGCGGTGGCGTCAAGGCTGCGATGCAGAACCAGGAGCTGGGTCTCATCGACAACTGGCTGCGCAACATCAAGGACGTCTACTTCAAATACGGCGAACAGCTCGAAGCCATCGAGGATGAGCACGAGCGCTTCGACTACCTGTGCGAGCTGAACGTGGCCGAGCAGGTCGCCAACGTCTGCCACACCACCATCATCCAGAATGCCTGGCGCAAGGGGCAGGAGCTGGCGGTGCACGGCTGGATCTACGGCATCAAGGATGGCCTGCTGCATGATCTCGATCTCTGCATCAGCGGCCCTGACCAGATCCCGGACGTCTATCGCGCCTGGCCGGACATGCGTCCGCCCCACCGTCGCCGCTGAGGACCATCCGGTGGCTCCTGCGCTCTACCTTCAGATAAAGCAGCACATCCTGGACGGGATCCGCGAACGCCACTATCAGGCGGGCGACCGGATCCCGACCGAGGCCGCCCTGTGCGAGCAGTTTGCCGTGAGCCGCATGACGGTGAACAAGGCGCTGCGTGAGCTGGTGGCCGAAGGCTGGCTGGTGCGCACCGCCGGATCCGGCAGTTTCGTGGCCGACAGGCGTACCGAGTCGCCGCTCCTGGCGATTCGCAATATTGCAGACGAGATCGCCGAGCGGGGCAGCGAGTACAGCGCGCGGGTGATCCGGCTGCAACGTCAGGCCGCCGACGAGAAAGTAGCGGTACGTCTGGGCCTGCGGGTCGGGGCGCCCACCTTTCACAGCCTCATCGTCCATCAGGCCGATGGGGAGCCGCTGCAACTGGAGGAGCGCTTCGTCGATGCCGAGCGACTGCCCGGTTATGGCGAGCAGGATTTCACCCAGCAGACGCCAAACAGCTATCTGATGGAGATCTGCCCCCTCTCCGAGATGGAGCACGTGGTAGAAGCCGTGTTGCCGAGTGCTGGTGAAGCCGGACTGCTGCAAGTGAGGGTCGACACCCCCTGCCTGCTGCTGCACCGGCGCACCTGGTCAGACGGCTGTCTGGTCTCCTATGCCAGATTGTTGTCGCCGGGTTCCCGCTACAAGCTGAGCTCCAAGACGCGTCTCGCATAATTGTATATACCAATTAAGCATTTAAAAGCCCACCTCTCGGTGGGCTTTTTTGTGTTTACACTCTAATAAAGCCGCTGTTATCAAGATGTGAACTTGATCCTTCCTTTCTTTTCAGAGATCGGCTATAAATTATTGTATATACATTTAGAGGTCGGTATGAACAAGGAACTGTTGAACTGCGAGCGGGTCTGGCTCAACGTGACACCCGCCACCCTGCGCCCCGATCTGGCGGACTACGGCCTGCTGGAGCCCCATGCCCTTGGCGTGCGGGATGGCAAGATCCACGCTCTGGTCCCCATGCAGGATCTCAAGGGCCCCTATGCCGCCTCCTGGCAGGACATGAAGGGGAAGCTGGTCACCCCCGGTCTCATCGATTGCCACACCCACCTCATCTTCGCCGGCAGTCGCGCCGAAGAGTTCGAGCTGCGCCAGAAGGGAGTCCCCTATGCGGAGATCGCCCGCAAGGGAGGCGGTATCATCAACACGGTGCGCGCCACCCGGGCTGCCAGCGAGGAGCGGCTCTATGAGCTGGCGTTGCCGCGGATCAAGTCCCTGATCCGGGAAGGGGTCACCACAGTCGAAATCAAGTCCGGCTACGGCCTCACCCTGGAAGACGAGCTCAAGATGTTGCGGGTGGCCCGTCGTCTGGGAGAGACGCAACCTATCCGGGTCAAGACCACGCTGCTGGCGGCCCATGCGGTGCCGCCGGAGTATCGCGACGATCCCGACTCCTGGGTCGAGACCATCTGCCAGGAGATCATCCCGGCGGCGGCCGAGGCAGGTCTCGCGGATGCGGTGGATGTCTTCTGCGAGCACATCGGCTTCTCCCTTGCCCAGACCGAGCAGGTCTATCTGGCGGCGGATCAGTACAACCTCGCGGTGAAAGGGCACATGGATCAGCTCTCCAACCTGGGGGGCAGCACGCTCGCCGCCCACTTCGGCGCCCTCTCTGTGGATCACCTGGAGTACCTGGATCAGGACGGGATCCAGGCGCTGGCCCACCGTGGCGTGGTCGCCACCCTGCTGCCCACCGCTTTCTATTTCCTCAAGGAGACCAAGCTGCCCCCGGTCACCGCCTTGCGCAAGGCGGGGGTACCCATGGCTGTCTCTTCCGACATCAACCCGGGCACGGCCCCCATCGTCTCCCTGCGCATGGCCATGAACATGGCTTGCACCCTGTTTGGCCTGACCCCGGTGGAGGCCATGGCCGGGGTGACCCGCCACGCCGCCAGGGCGCTCGGTGAGCAGGAACGGCTGGGGCAGCTCAAGGTCGGCATGCTGGCGGATTTCCTTGTCTGGAACTGCGGCCATCCGGCCGAGCTCAGCTACCTCATCGGTGTCGATCAGCTGGTGAGCCGTGTGGTCAACGGGGAGGAGACCCTTCATGGATAAGTTCAACGGGATCGACATGTCGGTCTGGCAGGGGCGTCAGGATCCCGAAGACGGCAAGCTGGCCCTGCGCTGGCACGATAGGGTGCAACCCTGGCAGGGGAATCGCGAACCCGGCGTGGTGCTGCTCGGCTTTGCCTGTGACGAAGGGGTGCGCCGCAACAAGGGGCGGGTCGGTGCGGCCGGTGCACCGCTGGCGGTGCGCAAGCTGCTGGCCAACACGGCCTGGCATCTGGGAGCCCCCGTCTATGACGGCGGGGATCTGGCCTGTGAGGACGGCGATCTCGATGCCGCCCACGGGCGCTTGGCCGAGCGGGTCGCGAGTGCGCTGGATCAGGGGCACTTCCCCCTGGTGCTGGGAGGCGGCCACGAGGTGGCGTTTGGCAGCTGGAGCGGCCTGAACCGTCATCTTGGCGGCGAAGGACGGGTCGGGATCATCAATTTCGACGCCCACTTCGATCTGCGCATGAAACAGGAGCAGGCGAGCTCGGGCACCCCCTTCTTCCAGATTGCCGAGCAGTGCGCTGCCCAGGGCACCCCCTTTCACTATGCCTGTCTCGGGGTGGCCGAAACCGCCAATACCGCGGCGCTCTTTGCCCGCGCCGAGGCGCTGGGAGTCTGGCACGTGCTGGACGAGGCGATGACGCCGACCGAGCTGCCAGCCTTGCTAGGCGGGCTGGATGCCTTCATCGCCCGTTGCGACCACCTCTATCTCACCATCGATCTCGACGTGCTGCCGGCGGCGGTGATGCCGGGAGTGAGCGCTCCCGCCGCTCGCGGCGTGGAGCTGGCGGTCATCGAGCCGCTCATCGCCCATATCCGGGCCAGCGGCAAGCTCAGGCTCGCCGATCTGGCCGAGTACAACCCGAACCTGGATCAGGACAACCGCAGTGCCCGCGTGGCCGCGCGCCTGGTTCACCAGTTGACCAAGTAGTGGCGCACCGCGCCGCCTGACTGCATCGCTAAACAAGGAGTGTCTATGTCTGTACAACACCAGGATCCCCGCCACGATCCGAGCCGCGTGATCCGTGCTCCCCACGGCACCCAGCTGACCGCCAAGAGCTGGCTCACCGAAGCGCCACTGCGGATGCTGATGAACAACCTGGATCCGGATGTTGCCGAGCATCCCCAGTCCCTGGTGGTGTACGGCGGCATCGGCCGCGCCGCCCGCAACTGGGCCTGCTATGACAAGATCGTCGAGGTGCTGACCCGGCTCGAGGACGATCAGACCCTGCTGGTGCAATCCGGCAAGCCGGTCGGGGTGTTCCAGACCCACAAGGATGCGCCGCGGGTGCTCATCGCCAACTCCAACCTGGTGCCCCACTGGGCCAACTGGGAGCACTTCAACGAGCTCGACAAGAAGGGTTTGATGATGTACGGCCAGATGACCGCCGGCTCCTGGATCTACATCGGCACCCAGGGGATAGTGCAGGGCACCTACGAGACCTTCTTCGCGGTGGCCAACCAGCACTTCAATGGCGAGCCCAAAGGGCGATGGATCCTGACCGGCGGGCTCGGCGGCATGGGCGGCGCCCAGCCTCTGGCCGCCACCATGGCCGGTTTCTCCATGATCGCCGTGGAGTGCGACGAGACCCGTATCGATTTTCGTCTGCGTACCCGCTACGTCGACAAGAAGGCCCACAGCCTGGATGAGGCGCTGGCCATGGTCGAGGAGGCCAAACGCAGCGGTACCGCCGTCTCCGTCGGCCTGCTCGGCAACGCCGCCGACGTCTTCGCCGAGCTGGTGGCTCGCGGCATCACGCCGGACGTGGTGACCGACCAGACCTCCGCCCATGACCCGGTACACGGCTACCTGCCCCAGGGCTGGAGCGTGGCCCAATGGCGCGATCTGCAAAAGAGCGCACCGGACGAGGTCAACGTGGCGGCTCGCCGCTCCATGGCCCGTCAGGTCGAAGCCATGCTGACCCTGCAATCCCGCGGCGCCGCCACGCTCGATTACGGCAACAACATCCGCCAGATGGCGCTGGAAGAGGGGGTCAAGAATGCCTTCGACTTCCCGGGCTTCGTGCCGGCCTACATCCGCCCGCTGTTCTGCGAGGGCATTGGCCCGTTCCGCTGGGTGGCGCTCTCCGGCGACCCGGAAGACATCTACAAGACAGATCAGAAAGTGAAAGAGCTGATCCCGGACGATCCCCACCTGCACAACTGGCTCGACATGGCCCGCGAGCGCATCGCCTTCCAGGGCCTGCCGGCGCGGATCTGCTGGGTCGGTGTCAAGGATCGGGTGCGCCTGGGCCTGGCCTTCAACGAGATGGTGAAGAATGGCGAGCTGAAGGCACCGGTCGTCATCGGCCGTGACCACCTTGACTCCGGCTCGGTGGCGAGCCCGAACCGCGAGACCGAGTCGATGATGGATGGCTCCGACGCCGTTTCCGACTGGCCGCTGCTCAACGCCCTGCTCAACACCGCCGGCGGCGCGACCTGGGTCTCCCTGCACCACGGTGGCGGGGTCGGCATGGGCTTCTCCCAGCACTCCGGCGTGGTGATCGTCTGTGACGGCACCGACGATGCCGCCAAGCGGGTCGGCCGCGTGCTGCGCAACGACCCGGCCACCGGGGTGATGCGTCACGCCGACGCCGGCTACGAGATTGCCATCAACTGTGCCGTTGATGCGAAACTGGATCTGCCGATGATCGACGCCACCGGCAAAGGGGTGAAATAAGATGTTCGAACTGAATCTGCAACCGGGCAAACTCTGCCTCGCCACCCTGCGCCGTGTCAGCCGCGAGCCGGTACACGTCAGCCTGGATCCGGCTGCCCTGGCGGGGATCCACGCCTCCGCCGCCGTGGTCACCAAGGTGATCGAGCAAAACCGGGTGGTCTATGGCATCAACACCGGCTTTGGCCTGCTGGCCAATACCCGGATCCCGGTGGAGCAGCTGGACGAGCTGCAACGCTCCATCGTGCTCTCTCATGCGGCAGGAATTGGCGAGTACATGGATGACGCCACCGTGCGGTTGATGATGGTGCTCAAGGTCAACTCGCTCGCCCGTGGCTTCTCTGGCATTCGGCTGACGGTGCTCGAGGCCCTGATGACCCTTATCAACGCCGAGGTCTACCCCGTGGTGCCGAAGAAGGGCTCCGTCGGCGCTTCCGGCGATCTGGCGCCCCTGGCTCATATGAGCTGCCTGCTGATCGGTGAAGGCAAGGCCCGTCACAAGGGTGAGCTGATCGACGCCGCCACTGCCCTGAAGATTGCAGGATTGGAGCCCATCGCCCTGGCGCCGAAAGAGGGGCTGGCCCTGCTCAACGGCACCCAGGCGAGCACCGCCTTCGCGCTGGAAGGGCTGTTCCATGCCGAGGATCTCTACGCCGGCGCCATCACCATCGGTGCCATGAGCGTTGAAGCTGCCCTCGGCAGCCGCCGGCCGTTCGATGCCCGCATCCACGAGGTGCGCGGTCAGCGCGGCCAGATCGATGCGGCCGCCTGCTACCGCCACCTGCTGGTGGACGGCAGCGAGATCGGCATGTCCCACCACAACTGCGAGAAGGTGCAGGATCCTTACTCCCTGCGCTGTCAGCCCCAGGTGATGGGCGCCTGCCTGACCCAAATCCGTCAGGCCGCCGAGGTGCTGGTGTGCGAGGCCAACGCGGTCTCCGACAACCCCCTGGTGTTTGCCGAGGATGAGGAGATCATCTCCGGCGGCAACTTCCACGCAGAACCCGTGGCCTTTGCCGCCGACAACCTGGCCCTGGCCATCGCCGAGATCGGGTCGCTGTCCGAGCGGCGCATGGCGCTACTCATCGACTCGCGCATGTCCGGCCTGCCGGCCTTCCTAGTGAACAACGGCGGGGTGAACTCCGGTTTCATGATCGCCCAGGTTACTTCGGCGGCCCTGGCCTCCGAGAACAAGACCCTGGCCCACCCGGCCTCGGTGGACAGCCTGCCCACCTCGGCCAACCAGGAGGACCACGTCTCCATGGCCACCTTCGCCGGTCGCCGGCTGGCGGACATGGCCGAGAACACCCGTGGCATCCTGGCGGTGGAACTGCTGGCAGCGGCCCAGGGGCTCGACTTCCGCGCACCCCTGCGCTCCACCGAGCTCATCGAGCTGGCCAAGGGCCGTCTGCGGGAAGAGGTCAGCTTCTATGACAAGGACAGGTACTTTGCACCGGACATCGAGGCGGCCGCCGCCTTGCTGGGCCGTGCCAGCTACAACGACCTGATCCCGGCCGGGACTCTGCCCAGCCTCTGAGACCCAGAGTCTGAGCAACCATAAAAAAGACCGCCCATGGGGCGCAATGCTGATCAGTTAAGGATCCATTGACCGATCCTTCTGCTGTAGGACAATCCGGAACCAATCACTGGTTCCGGATTTTTTTATGTCTATTGCAAACGATCTGAACGATGTTGTTGAGGCATCTGGCGACATGCTGGCTCGGCTGGCCATTTTTGCCGACCATATTCCCGACGAATGGATTACTGCCGCTGCCGCCTTGTCTGAAAAGGCCACTATCCGCCGACGCCGCTTACCTTCTGATATGGTCTTGTGGCTCGTCGTGGGGATGGC
>NZ_PQLN01000097.1:0-15857 GCF_002919855.1 Aeromonas sp. ASNIH8
CAGATGCGCCGCCTGGAGCAACAGCTGGGTTGCACCCTGCTCGACCGATCCGGCCGCCAGGTGGTGACCACGGCCCAGGGGGAGACCCTGCTCGGGCTGGCGCGCCGCATCCTGGGGCTGCTGGCCCGGGCGGGGGAGCGGGTGAGCGAGGCGAGCCACCCCCTGCGCCTCGGGGTGCCGGAGGATTTTGCCGCGGGGGCCATGACCCCGGTGCTGGCCGCCTTCGCCCGCACGCACCCTCAGGTGCGGCTGGAGGTACAAAGCGATCTCAGCCATGCCCTGTGGCAGGCATTCGAAGGGGGAGAGCTGGATCTGGCCCTCATCAAGCAGGGGCGCGGCCAAGGGGAGCCCATCGCCCGCTGGCGCGAGCCCCTGGCCTGGGTTGACAGCCGGGAGTGGCCCGCCGCCGGGCGCGACCCCCTGCCTCTGGTGGTGTTTCCAAGTGAGGGGCTCTACCGGCGCCAGATGACCGACGCCCTGGATGCCGAGGGGATCCCCTGGCGCATCGCCTACGTGAGCGGCAGTCTCGCCAGCCTGCAAGGGGCGGTGAGCGCGGGGATCGGGGTCAGCCTGCTGCCGGCGCGCCTGCTGCAACCGGATCAGGTGGTGCTGGCCCACTGGCCTGCGGTGCGCTCGGTGGAGCTGGCCCTGCACCAGGGACCGGGCACGAGCGAGCCCCTCGCCCGGCTGGGGGAGGCGCTGATCGCGCTCTGTGACGAGGTGATGGGGCCGAGGTAGCCCGGGCGGCCAGGGGTCAGGCCAGGGCCTGTTTTGGTACCACGGCGAGCCAGATTTCCACTTCGCCGCTGCCGGTGGCGGCGTCAAAGCGGGCGCCGTAGCGCTCGAAATCCGGCTGCTGGGCAGATTGATAGTCCGATTGCGCGAGCCACGCCAGGGCCTGGCGCCAGGTGTGCGGCAGGGTCGCGACATGCCCCTGATGCAAGAAGATGGCGTAGGTCTGGGGGGCGATGCGCATGCGGCCAAGCCCGGGAGGCAGCACCTCCAGGGCGGCGACCTCCACCCCGCAGAGGTATTCGCAGTGGGTGTCGGTGGCGGCGCAGATGACGCCATAGGCGTGCTCCCCGAGCTGCCCCGGCAGGGGAAGCAGGGCGCTGAGGTCGCGCCACTGGCCGGCGAAGTCCCCCTGCTCGAAGGGGTGGTGACGGCGCAGCCCCCCGAGGAGCATGGCGCGGCCTTGTTCGATGCGAATGGGGGCTGACATGGTGCCTCCTGCGGGGGCGCTCAGGCCTCCCGACCTTCCTCGAGCTTGCGCTCATAATCCCGGCGAACGATGGCGAGTGCCGCCAGGGCCAGCGCGGGGGCGATGTGGTTAGTTTCCAGCAGTTCAATCAGATCCACCGCGAGCTGGACCTCGGGGGGGGCATTTTCCAGGGACATCTTGGGTTCTCAAGGGCAAGGGTGGTCGCCATTATAGCGCCCGGCGGCACGAAGACACGCCCCGGCAGCCCGGGGCGGGACGGGTCACATGTGCTGGCGCATCTCCTTGTCCAGCTCCTCGCGCAGGGCCATCAGCTTTTTGGCGTACTGCTGCAACTGCAGATCGCTCTCGCTCACTGGCTGCCACTGGGGCACCGGGGTGGGTTTGCCATGCTCGTCCATGGCCACGAAGATGATGATGCAGTGGGTGGTCTTGCGCCGCTCCGGGTCGGTGGGGTGGCGACTGTAGACATCCACCGCCAGGTGCATGCTGGTGGTGCCGGTGTGGATCACCTTGGCGTGCACCTCCACCAGCTGGCCTATCTGGATGGGGCGCAAGAAGCGGATGCCCCCCACATAGACGGTGACGGCATAGCCGCCACACCAGCCGGCGGCGCAGGCGTAGCCGGCCTGGTCAATCCACTTCATCACCATGCCGCCATGGACTTTGCCGCCAAAGTTGACGTCGGCGGGTTCGGCGAGAAATTGCAGGGTCAGTTCACGGGCGCTCATGGTACTTCCTTATGTCGAGGCAAGGGGGGACTCCTTGGCTGTCCCCCGGGGACAATAGCAGTGGGCGGGGCTGGCACTGATCCAACCAGCACCTCCTCTTGTCTGCGCCGTCATTCACCTTGAGTTCAGCGCAGGCGGCCCAGCATGACTCATCACGCGAGGGAGGAGGCCCCATGAAACAGATGCTGGAGCAATTGATGGGAGCTGGCAAGGGCTGGCTCAACGACGGTGGTGACACGCGCAAGGCCCAGATGAAGGGCATGGCGCAGGGGGGATTGGCCGCAGGGGCCATGGCGCTGCTGCTTGGCAACAAGAAGATGCGCAAATATGGCACCAAGGTGGCGGCGGTGGGGGGGGCGGCAGCCCTCGGGGGGCTGGCCTACAAGCTCTATCAGGACTGGCAGACCCAGCAGTCCACCCCGGCCCAGCCGACCCAGCCTCTGGACACCCTGGAGGGCAAGGCCCTGGATGCCCGCGCCAACCTGCTGGTGCGCGCCATGGTGGCGGCGGCCCGGGCCGACGGCCACATCGATGCCGCCGAGCGCCAGAAGATCCAGGAGTACCTGACCGAACAGGGGGAGCGGGATGCGGCCCGCTGGATTGACGCCGAGCTCTCCCGCCCCCTCGACCCCCATGTCCTGGCGCGAGAAGTGACGGACATGGAGCTGGCGACCGAGGTCTACCTCGCCTCCCTGCTCACCATCGAGGTGGATCACTTCATGGAGCGCGGTTATCTGGACGAGCTGGCGCGTGCCTTGAAGCTGGATGACAACCTCAAGGGGAGCATAGAGCGCCAGGTGGCCCAGCTGGGGGCGCCGGGCTGAGCCCGCATTGCCATCAGGATTGTCCACAAGGCCCCGTCATGGGGCCTTGTCGTTGCCGGGGGCTGTTGATTGCCGTGACGAGCCGATAAGATGCGGGTTCCAAAGGGTGACCGCCGAGCCTCTTTCCTCGCTGGCGACCCTCACTGCAAGGAGCATCAGGTGGACATTCGCAAGGCAACTGAACAGGATATCGACGCCATTCTGGCCCTGAACCGGCAGATAGGTCAGCTCCACTTCGAGCAGGTGCCCGAGGTGTTCTGCCCCCCGTCCCCGGAGGACAGGGCCTTCTTGCTCGGCGCCATTGCCGACGAGGCGCGTCTTTTCTGCGTGGCGGTGGTGGCGGGAGAGGTGGCGGGCTTTCTCACCGCCCGCATCGACCTCAACGAGAGCGTCCCCTTTCTCAGCAAGCTGCCCGTCTGCCGCATCACGACCGTGGTGGTGGATGAGGGGCTCCGCTCCCGGGGCATCGGCCGGGCGCTGATCGCCCACGGGGACCAGTGGGGCAAGGCACGGGGTGCAAGCCAGTTGCGCCTGGAGGTGATGGCTTTCAACGAGCGGGCCAGGGCCCTCTACGAGCGACTGGGTTTCAAGGCCCAGTCACAGACCATGGCCAGATAAGGCGCATTCGCTTGCAAAAGGGCCCGTTACGGGCCCTTGTCGTGTGAGGCGTCAGGGGGGCTCTGCCAGGTTTCCCGTTGCCGGGCGATGAGGTCCGCAAGCCGGTTGAGCGCCGCGTCCAGTTGCGGGCTCCAGGGATGGGAGCTGTTGAGGCGCAGGCAGTGGTTGTGCTGGCCCTGGCTGGAGAAGAGGGCCCCGGGGGCGATGGAGACGCCCTGCGCGATGGCGCTGGCATAGAGCGCCCGGCCATCGAGGCGGGCGTCAAATTCGAGCCAGAGAAAGTAGCCTCCGTCCGGGGAGGAGATGCGCGCCTCGGGGAAGAGGCGCATCAGGGCCGCCCGCATCTGCTGCTGGCGCTGAGCCAGGGTGTGGCGCAGGCGGCGAAAGTGGGCGTCCACCCCGCCCTGGCGCAGCATGTCGGCCAGCGCCAGCTGACTGGGCACATTGGTCGAGAGCGTCGACATCAGTTGCAGCCGCTGGATGCGCTCGGCGTGGCGCTTCGCCACCACCCAGCCGACCCGAAAGCCCGGCGCCAGACACTTGGTCCAGGAGCCGCACAGCAGGCTCTCTCCCCGCGCATCCCAATGGGTGATGGGCCTTGGCCGCTCGCGCCCGACATAGAGCTCCGCATAGACGTCATCCTCCACCAGGGGGACCTGATGGCGGTTGAGCAGCCCCATCAGCGCCTGCTTGTGCTCATCCGGCATGGTGTGGCCGAGGGGGTGCTGGACATTGCCCATCAGCCAGCACGCCTTGACGGGGCGCTGTGCGAGGGCCTCCTCCAGCAGGGCGAGATCGATGCCCACCCCGGGGATCACCGGGATCTCCACCACCTTGAGCTTGAGCCGCTCGATGGCCTGCAGGGCGCCGTAGAAGGTGGGGGACTCCACCACCACCCAGTCGCCGGGCTCGGTCAGCACCTGAAGACTGAGGGAGAGCGCCTCCATGGCCCCCGTGGTGATGATGATCTGCTGGGGATCCACCGCCATCCCCTCGCCGGCGTAGCGCCGGGCGATGGCGCGGCGCAGTGCCTCGTTGCCGGGGGGCAGATCTGCCACCGTGCTGAAGGGATCGAGGCGGCGCATGCAACTGCCGAGGGCCCGACCGAGTTGGGGGTGGGGGAAGAGGGTCGGGTCCGCCACCGCCATGCCAAGGGGCACCAGCTCCCGTGACTTGCTCGCCTGCAGCACCTCGAACACCAGATCGTTGATGTCCACCGAGCCGCTGTAGCGGGCCTGCTGGGGCTGACTCTCCCGCCGGGCCGTGCTCGCGGCCTTGACGTAGTAGCCGGACTGGGGCCGCGCCAGGATGAGGCCCCGGCTTTCGAGCAACTGATAGGCCTGGAGCACCGTCATGGGGCTGAGGCCGTGGGTCTTGCAGCTCTGGCGGATGGAGGGGATGCGCTCCCCCGGCTGCCAGAGGCCGCTCGTGATCTGCTGTTGCAGCTGGTCTGCCAACTGGCCGTAGCGGGACATGGTGGGCCCAAACTGTTATAGGTGTTTTTCACTATAACTGCATCTGTTATAGGTGTCATGGACCATGGTGTACTTGGCGGGCGAAAACCTGTCCGTTAAATGCAACATAGAGAGTCATGCATGATAAGCCTGGATGATGTGGTCAGCCTCTCCCGAATACAGTTCGGGGCGACGGCGATGTTCCACTTTCTGTTTGTGCCCCTCACCCTGGGGCTGTCCTGGATCCTGGTGATCGCCGAGTCGGCCTACGTGATGACCGGCAAGGTGATCTACAAGGACATCACCCGCTTCTGGGGCAAGCTGTTTGGCATCAACTTCGTGATGGGGGTGACCACCGGGATCACCCTGGAGTTCCAGTTCGGGACCAACTGGGCCTATTACTCCCACTATGTCGGCGATATCTTCGGCACGCCGCTGGCGGTGGAGGGGCTGATGGCCTTCTTCCTCGAGTCCACATTGGTGGGCCTTTTCTTCTTCGGCTGGGACAAGCTCTCCCGCGGTCAGCACCTGCTGGTGACCATGCTGGTGGCGCTCGGTTCCAACCTCTCCGCCCTCTGGATCCTCATCGCCAACGGCTGGATGCAAAACCCGGTCGGCGCCGAGTTCAACCCCATGACCATGCGCATGGAGCTGGTGGATGTGGCCGCGGTCATCTTCAACCCGGTGGCCCAGGTCAAGTTCGTCCACACGGTGGCGGCAGGCTATGTGGCGGCCTCCCTGTTCGTGATGGGGGTGAGCAGCTGGTATCTGCTGCGCGGCATGGAGGTGCGCTTCGCCCTGCGATCCTTTGCCATCGCCTCGGGCTTTGGGCTGGCGGCCATCCTCTCTGTCATCGTGCTCGGGGACGAGTCGGGTTATCGCTCGGGGGAGGTGCAGAAGGTCAAGCTCGCCGCCATCGAGGCGGAGTGGGAGACGGAGCCCGCCCCGGCTTCTTTCACCCTGTTCGGCCTGCCGGATCAGCGTGCCGAGACCACCCACGCGGCCATCAAGATCCCCTATCTGATGGGCATCATCGCCACCCGCTCCCTGGATGAACAGGTAACGGGCCTCAAAGATCTGAAAGCGCAGCACGAGGCGCGCATTCGCAGCGGCATGTTGGCCCACGAGGCGCTCGAAGCGATGCGGGCAGATAGCAGCAACCAGGCGGCCCGCGCCACCTTCGAGCGCCACCGCGGCGATCTGGGCTACGGCCTCTTGCTCACCCCCTATGCCAAGGAGATTGGCAAGGCGGACGAGGGGGCCATCGCCAAGGCGGTGGAGGACTCCATCCCCCAGGTGGCGCCGCTGTTCTGGAGCTTTCGCCTGATGGTGGGCATCGGCGTGGCGCTGCTGGCGCTGTTTGCCGCCGCCTTCCTGCAGCTGTGCCGGGGCAGGCTGGTGCAATCCCCACGGCTGCTCAGGGCCCTGCTCTGGTCTATTCCGCTGCCCTGGATTGCCATCGAGGCGGGCTGGTTCGTGGCGGAGTTCGGTCGCCAGCCCTGGACCATCAGCGACGTGCTGCCGGTGTCGGCCTCCGTCTCCCTGCTGCAACCGGGGCAGCTCTGGTTCAGCCTCATCGCCATCTTCCTCATCTACAGCAGCCTGCTGGTGGTGGAGTTGTTCTTGTTGCGTCATGTGATCCGCAAAGGGCCTGCCAGCCTGCAGACGGGTCGTTATCAAGGTGAAGTGTTGCAAAACGGGAGTCCTGCCTGATGGATTACGAAACCCTAAAAGTGATCTGGTGGGGGCTGGTGCTCTTCCTGCTGGTCGGCTTCGTGGTGATGGATGGCTTCGATCTCGGGGTCGGCATGCTGCTGCCCGTGGTCGGCAAGACGGATGACGAGCGGCGGGTGCTGCTCAACAGCGTGGGGCCGGTGTGGGAGGGCAACCAGGTGTGGCTCATCGCCGGTGCCGGCACCCTGTTTGCCGCCTGGCCCCTGGTCTATGCCGCCGCCTTCTCGGCGCTTTACGTGCCCTTCATGTTCCTGCTGTTCGGCCTCTTTTTGCGCCCGGTGGGCTTTGACTATCGCAGCAAGCTGCCGGACCCGGTCTGGCGCCGCTGGTGGGACCGCGCCCTGGTGGTGGGTGGTCTGCTGCCGACCCTGGTGTTTGGTGCCACCCTAGGCCTGGTGCTGCAAGGGCTGCCGTTTCGCTTCGATGCGGCCCTTCGCATCCACTATGGCGCCTTTGCGTTCCACTGGCCGCTGCTGTTGACCGCCATGGGGGCGGCGCTGGCGCTGCTCTTGCTGCACGGTGCCAGCTTCCTGCAGTGCAAGACCCAGGGGGCCATAGCGGCGCGCAGCGCCCGCCTCGCCCTCTGGCTCGGCCCCCTGGCGAGCGCCCTCTTTGCCCTTGGCGGCGTCTGGCTTGGGGAGATGGCGGGGTATCGCATCACGGCCATCGGCGATCTCAACGGCGCCCTCACTCCGCTGATGAAAGAGGTGGTGGCGGTGCCGGCGGGTTGGCTTGGCAACTTTGTCGCCCATCCGGTGCTCTGGGCCGTGCCTGTGCTCGGGCTCCTGCTGCCCCTGGTGTGCGCGCTGGCAAGCCGCTTCGGCAAGTCCGGGCTGGCTCTCGTTGCCAGCGGCGGTGCCTGCGCCGCCATGATGCTGACCGTGGCCATCGCGCTCTTCCCCTTCGTGCTGCCCTCGTCCCTGGATCCGGCCAGCAGCCTGACCCTGTGGGACAGCACCTCCAGCGAGCGCACCCTGCTTATCATGCTGGGGATCGTCGGAGTACTGATGCCGGTCAACATCGGCTACACCCTCTGGGTCTACCGGGTGGTGCGCGGCAGGGTCAGCGCCGAGCAGGTGCGCCAGCACGGCCACAGCCTCTACTAATCCGCTTCAACACAAGGATCAACGCGATATGTGGTATTTCACCTGGTTGCTGGGGCTGGGGTTCGCCTTGCTCTGCGGGCTGGTCAACCTGCTCTGGCTGGAGGCGCGCTGGGCTGCCGATGAGGATCTCAAGGAGCCCTGAGCCTCGCATCTTGCCCATGAAAAAAGGCCGACACAGGATGTCGGCCTTTTGCTTGCCCGGGGGTCAGGCAAGGGCGGCGCGGCGCTCGCCCGCTTCGCTGACATGGGTGAGGCCGTAGGCCAGCAGCACGATGAGGGCGCCAATCCAGGGGGTGTGCATCAGGCCGAGGTGCTCCACCACGAAACCGCCGACCACGGAGCCCAGCGCAATGCCGACGTTGAAGGCGGCGATGTTGAGGCCGGAGGCCACATCCACGGCATTGGGGGTGTGGCGCTCGGCCTGTTTCACCACCAGTACCTGCAGACCCGGCACGTTGCCAAAGGCGAAGGCGCCCCACACCAGCACGGTCAGTACCGCCAGCACCGGGTGCGGCGCGGTGAAGGTGAGCACCAGCAGCACCACGGCGAGCCCGGCGAACAGCAGCTTCAGCGCAGGCAATGGGCCCATCCGGTCGGCGAGCTTGCCGCCCCAGATATTGCCGACGGCGACCGATACCCCATACACCAGCAGAATGAGGCTCACCGCGCCGGCGCTAAAGCCGCTCACCTGTTGCAGGATGGGGGCGAGGAAGGTAAACGCCGTGAAGGCACCGCCGTAACCGAGCGCCGTCTTGGCGTAGACCAGCAGCAAGGGCTTCCTGGTGAGCACCGAGAGCTGCTCGCGAACGCTGGAGGCGGCCCCCTTCGGCAGGTTCCCCGGTACCAGCAGCAGGCTGCCCACCATGGCGACGAGGCCGAGCAGGCTCACCACCAGGAAGGTTTCGCGCCAGCCGAAGACCTGACCAATCCAGGTGCCAAGCGGGACGCCGGTCACCAGGGCGACCGTGAGGCCGCTGAACATGATGGCGATGGCGCTGGCCGCCTTCTCTTTGGCCACGAGACCGGTGGCGATGGTGCTGCCTACCGAGAAGAAGACCCCGTGGGCCAGCCCGGTGAGGATGCGGGCCACAATCAGGCTCTCGTACCCGGGGGCCTGCCAGGCCAGCAGATTGCCGACGGTGAAGAGGGCCATCAGCCCCACCAGCAGCCACTTGCGCGGCAGCTTGCCGGTGAGTGCCGTGAGCACGGGGGCGCCGATGGCCACCCCAAGGGCATAGAGGCTGACCAGGAGGCCTGCCGAGGGGAGCGAGACATTGAGCTGTTCGGCGATGGTGGGGATGAGCCCCACGATCACGAATTCGGTGGTGCCTATAGCAAAGGCACTTAAGGTGAGGGCAAATAACGCCAGTGGCATAACAACTCCTTGGATTGGGACTCCCGACGGGAGAATGGCGTCAGTATGCCGAGGGTGTTTGTTGGTAAAAATGACGGCAACGTCAAATTACTTTTGCCAAATCAGCAGCAATGGTGCCGTGAAATGGGGTATTGGGAGTGGTCGAGGCAACTGCGGCAAGAGCGGCCGTAGCGTGCGAGGTGGGTGCAGAGACAACGCGCACGGCGGCAACCCGTGCAGAGCGAGCCGGGACAGAGAGAAAAGAGGAAAGAGAAATGAGGTAAGAGGTAAAGGATTGAGGGAAGGTGTTGGAGGAGGACTCGGGCGGCGGTGACGCGCGGTATTGGGGACAAAAAAAGCGGGAGGCATTGTGCCTCCCGCTGGTGCTGAAGAATGTCATTGAGCCTTATTTGCTCCCTTCTCCCCTGGCGGGAGAAGGGCTGGGGATGAGGGGGATCAATCCCAATTCGGCGCAAAGTCCGGGTTGGCGCAGCGCTCACCCCGATCCAGGGTGGCGATGGCGGCCATCTCATCGCGACTGAGTTGCACCTTCAGCGCAGCCAGGTTGGCGGCCAGATTCTCCCGTTTGGTAGAGCTCGGGATCACCGTCATGCCCTGGGCCAGCAGCCAGGCCAGCGACACCTGGGCTGCCGAGACGCCGTGGCGCTTGCCGATCTCCATCAAGAGCGGCTCGGTGAGCACCTTGCCATAGGCGAGCGGCATATAGGCGGTGATGGCGATACCGTGCTCTTGGCAGAATTCGACCACCTTGCGGTTTTGCAGCAGGGGGTGGATCTCCACCTGCTGGTGGGCGATGGCGCCCGGCCCCAAAATCTCGATGGCCTGTTTAAGTTGGGCCACGGTGAAGTTGGAGACCCCGATCTCCCGGGTCAGGCCCCGGGCTTTGGCCTCGGCGAGCTGCTCCAGATAGACCGCCATCGGCACCTCATCCTGGGGGGAGGGCCAGTGAATGAGCGCCAGATCCAGATAGTCGGTGCCGAGTTTTTCCAGGCTCACTTCCAGGCTCGGGATCACCTTGCCCGGACCGAACTCGCTGGTCCACACCTTGGTGGTCAGGTAAATATCCTGGCGGGGCACGCCACTCTCGCTCATCAACTGGCCGACTTCGGCCTCGTTGTCATAGATCTGGGCGGTATCGATATGACGGTAGCCAAGTTCCAGCCCCTGGAGCAGGGAGTCGCGAAGGGGCTGATCTTTCAGGCGGAAGGTTCCAAGACCCAGGTTGGGCATCTTCATCATCAAATTCCTCAAGTTATTGTTTCTACGCTCAAATGATGGGCTTTGCCTGCGCCGAGGGCGGAGGCAGTCAGGCGCGCCGGTAGCGGCTCACGACCCGGTTGGCAAACCAGGGGGAGGCGAGGCTGGCAAAGGCGATGTAGTGGGGCTGCTGCTGGTGGGCGAGCAGGGCGGCTTCACTCTCCCACTCCTCGTACAGCATCCAGCTATGGGGGCTCTCCAGGCTCTGGTGCAACTGGTAGCGAAGGCACCCCGGCTCTTGCAGGGTAGCGGCGATCAGCGGCTTGAGGGCAGCGCGAAACTGGGCGGCGAATTCGGGTTTGGCGTCAAGCTGGGCAATCACAATCAGGGGGGATGGCATCTGAACCTCCTCGTTAAGACGGGAGTCAGTATGCCCGCCCCAGACTGGGGGATACAGGGCAGCAGTCGCAAAACACTATTGAGGTGAGTGCAGCAATGTGGCCTCCCCATGGCTGGTCGTGGTGCAGGTGGGCCAGGGGAGGGCGGAGTATTATCAGGCGCTGGCCGGTTCGGACCAGACCGCAAATTCATTGCCGCTGGGCTCGACAAAGTGGAAACGGCGGCCACCGGGAAAATCGAACAGGGGGCGCACTATGGTGCCCCCTGCGCCGCCTACCTTGCTCTGAGTCGCCTCAATATCGGCGCTGTAGAACACCAGGAGCGCCCCGCCCTGAGCACTCTGGCTGCACAGATCGGCGCGGTAGAAGCCGCCATCCAGCCCTTCTCCCTCGAAGGCGCAATAATCGGGGCCGTAGTCGGCAAACTGCCAGCCAAAGGCGGCGGTGAAGAAGGCTTGGGTGGCGGCAAGATCCCTGGCCGCAAACTCCACATAGTTCAGTTTTTCATGGGCCTTGGTCATGGGCTCTCCTTGTCGGTGATTATTTCGGTTGCCAGCGTTTTTGCGTGGGGCTCGTGGAGTGGGGCAAGGCGTCCCAGGGGGTCAGCTTGAGCTGCTTGCGCCGAAACCAGAACCAGGTCCCCATCAGCAGACCGAGCCCGATGCCAAACAGCAGGCTCTGGCGCAGGGCAAACCCCGGGCTCACCTCATCCTGCCAGCCGAGGCACCACATCAACACCCCCCAGATAGCGCCGATGGGGAGTCCCAGGGCAAGAACGTTGATCATAAAGCGTTCGTAGTGGGGCGGCCTGATGGTGAACCCCGCCTTTCGCAGCAGCCAGATGATCGGCGGGTTGTAGTTGAGCGTTTGCACGCCCTTCTCGGCCAGCTCCCGATGGGCGGCGGCCAGCCTGTTGTCGAATGTCATGGATCGTCCCTGTCATAGTGTGGCGCCATACGGTGCCGGTTGGCGGCATTGTACTGGCAAGGGCGCAGATAAAACAGGTGGTGCGTCACGATACGAAGCGACGCCTGTCTTGCCAACTCCCGGCCATTGCACCTATAAAGACCCATTACTCTTGCCAGGATGACAACAATGAAGACCCATTCCGATGAATTGACCCTGTTTGTGGCGGTGGTGGAGGCGGGCAGCTTTCGCCAGGCGGCGGAGAATCTCGGCATGGACAACTCCGTGGTGAGCCGCGGCATCAAGCGCCTCGAAGAGAAGCTCGCCACCGTGCTCCTCAACCGCACCACCCGCCGGGTCAGCCTGACCGAGGAGGGGAGCTGGTTCTATCAGCGGGCGGTGAAGATCCTGACCGAGATGAGCGAGGCGGAAGGGTTGCTGCTGATGCGCCGGGAGCAGCCGGAGGGCATATTGCGGGTGGACGCCGCCACCCCCTTCATCCTGCATAGATTGGTGCCCATCATCGGCGAGTTTCGCCGCCGCTACCCCGCCATCGAGCTGCAACTGCACAGCTCCGAGGGCTTCATCAACCTGATGGAGCGGCGGGTGGACATGGCCATTCGCATCGGCGAGCTGACGGACTCCTCCCTGCGGGCCCTGCCGCTGGGCCGCTCCAGGCTGCGGCTGCTGGCCTCTCCCGCCTATCTGGCGGCACGCGGTACCCCGCGCCAGCCGGCTGACTTGCTGGCTGGCCACGAGCTGCTCGGTTTTTTGCACCCCGATCACCTCAATCATTGGCCCCTATTGAGCGAGGAGCAGGGGGACAGGTTCGCCATCACCCCGACCCTGCGGGCCAGCAGCGGGGAAACCTTGCGTCAGCTGGCGCTGGCGGGGCAGGGGATCGTCTGCCTGTCGGACTTCATGACAGGGGATGACAGGGCGAGCGGGGCGCTGGTGGAGGTGCTGGCCCGCAGCAACAGCGGCGCTTCGCGCCCCATCCATGCGGTCTTCTACTCCGATGCCCAGCGGGACATCCGGCTGCGGGTCTGGCTCGATTTCCTGAAAGAGCAGCTCGGCAACCACGCGCTCTAGGCGTGTTCCGACAGGGCCAATCCCCTCCCGCCCTTCCCCTCCACGAGAGGGAGGGGCCATCTTTTCCCACTCCTCAAGGGGAGGGGGCCGAGGGGCTTGCGAGCGCCAATATAAAGAGGCCGACATCGCTGTCGGCCTCTTTGCTTTTTTCATCTCAAGGATGCGTCGGTTACCCCATCACTCCTCTTCGGCCCAGCGGCGTGAGCGTTCCACCGCCTTCTTCCAGCCGCTGTAGCGCTTGGCGCGATCGTCGCGGTCCATCTGCGGAATGAACTCGCGGTCCACGCTGAACTTGTCTTCCAGCTCTTCGGAGCTCTTCCAGAAGCCCACGGCGAGGCCGGCCAGGAAGGCGGCGCCCATGGCGGTGGTCTCGATGCGGGTCGGACGCACCACAGGGGTGTGCATCATGTCAGCCTGGAACTGCATCAGGAAGTCGTTGGCCACGGCGCCGCCGTCCACCTTGAGGGCCGCCAGCTTGATGCCGGAGTCCTGCTGCATGGCATCCAGTACGTCGCGGCTCTGGTAGGCGATGGATTCCAGCGCAGCGCGGATGATGTGGTTGCGGTTGGCGCCACGGGTCAGGCCGACCATGGTGCCGCGAGCATACGGATCCCAGTAGGGGGCGCCCAGGCCCACGAAGGCCGGCACCAGGTAGACGCCGTTGGTGTCGCCTACCTTGCTCGCGAAGTAGTCGGTATCGCGGGCATCGTGGATGATCTTGAGCTCATCGCGCAGCCACTGGATGGTGGCGCCACCCATAAATACCGCACCCTCGAGGGCATAATTCACTTCCCCTTTCGGGCCGATGGCGACTGTGGTCAGCAGGCCGTTGCTGGAGCGAACCGGCTCGGTGCCGGTGTTCATCAGCATGAAGCAGCCGGTACCGTAGGTGTTCTTGGCCATCCCTTTTTCGAAGCAGAGCTGGCCGAACAGGGCGGACTGCTGGTCACCGGCGATACCGGCGATGGGGATGCGGGCGCCGCCGCCACGGGTGGTGTAGCCATAGACCTCGGAGGAGGGTTTGACTTGCGGCAGCATGGAGGCGGGGATGCCCAGCTCGTCCAGCATGCGCTCATCCCACTTCAGGTCGCGGATGTTGTAGAGCATGGTGCGCGAGGCGTTGGTCGGGTCGGTGACGTGCACCTCGCCGTTGGTCATCTTCCACACCAGCCAGGTGTCGATGGTGCCGAACAGCAGCTCGCCGTTCATTGCCTTCTCCCGGGCCCCTTCCACGTTGTCCAGGATCCACTTCACCTTGGTACCGGAGAAGTAGGCATCCAGCACCAGGCCGGTGTTTTCGCGAACGTACTCTTCAAGGCCCCGGGCCTTGAGTTCTTCACAGATGGCCGCGGTGCGGCGGCACTGCCAGACGATGGCGTTGTAGATGGGCTTGCCGGTGGCCTTTTCCCAGACGACGGTGGTTTCACGCTGGTTGGTGATGCCGATGGCGGCGATCTGCTCGCTGTGCAGGCCGCTCTTGGCCAGCACTTCGGTGAAGACGGAGGACTGGGTCGCCCAGATCTCCATGGGGTCGTGCTCGACCCAGCCCGCTTTCGGGTAGTGCTGGGTGAATTCGCGCTGGGAGGTCGCGACGATGTTGGCGTCCTGATCGAAGACAATGGCACGGGAAGAGGTGGTGCCCTGGTCCAGCGCAACGACAAATTTCTTTTCAGCAGACATGATGTTCTCCACGTTTTTATTTTCCACGTTGTTACACGTTGGGGAGGGCCGCTCTCAGGCGGCGGCCTCTTCTTTGTTAGACAGCTTGGAGGCTTCTTCGGTGGCGACGCGGTTGCCCGGGACGCAGGGAGCCAGCACTTTCACATACAGGGCGGTACCGATCTGGGCGCCGACGATGGGGCCAAGGATGGGGACCCAGAAGTAGGGGTTGTCACGACCACCGGTCAGGGCCACGTCACCCCAGCCAGCCACGAAGGCGAACAGTTTGGGGCCGAAATCACGGGCCGGGTTCATGGCAAAGCCGGTCAAGGGGCCGAGGGAGGCGCCGATCACCGCGATCAGGATGCCGATGAGCAGGGCGGCGGCGAAGCCTTTGGGGGCGCCGTTGTTGTTGTCACCCAGTGCCATGATGCCCAGCATCAGGACGGCGGTGATCACCATCTCGACCGCGAAAGCCTGCATGTTGGAGAGCAGGGCATTGGGGTAGGTGGAGAAGATGCCTGCGGTGCCGAGGCTCTCGACGCTGCCGCGCACCACGTTGTGGGTCAGCTCCCACTGGGTGAACAGGTTGCTGTAGAGGGCGTAGACCAGGGCGGCGGAGGCGAATGCCCCGGCTATCTGGGCGATGATGAAGGGCACCACCTTGCGCTTGTCAAAGCCGCAGAAGGTCATCAGTGCCAGGGTCACGGCAGGGTTGAGGTGGGCACCGGAGATGCCACCGGTGACATAGATGGCGATGGCGACACCCAGGCCCCAGGTAATGGAGATTTCCCATTGCCCGAAGTTGGCGCCAGCCAGCACCAGGGCGGCCACGCAGCCGACGCCGAAGAAGATCAGCAGGCCGGTGCCGATAAACTCGGCGAGGCACTCGCCAAGCAGGGTATTGGGTCTTTGTATGCTCATAGTTGTTATTCCTTATATCCACCCACAGTAGGTTTGATGTTCCGTTTTGTTATCTTTCATTCCCATTCATTGCGCCCGAAAACGTTTCTTCTTGTTTTTTGAGCTTGCGCAAACGTTATGCTCGTTTGCGCTCGTTCTTGGACGAGAGAGAAAATAAACCTTCTGCGTCAATTCACCATCCCCCCGCCACCGGAAATGTGGGCAAGATCCCATTCATTGCTAAGAAAATGTGACGAAAAGCAACAGTTGTCGGCCATATTACTCCTTAGTGAGTAGCCAAAAGCCACGCCATGCGTGGGCTGACCCTGGATGCGCGTTCACTCACAGCGCCACAATTTTTGTAATAAAACTGCAATAATTTAGCGCTCATCACAGATTAAATGTTCACAAATGAGCACAATAAGCTCGCTTGCGAATCAAGACGCGTCTGATCGCCGGCATGAGCGGGGCGTCCTCAACCGCCCAGAACAACAATAAAAGGAAGCAGAACATGCTTAGCAACTGCCCCGTAAACCCTCGCCCAATCGGGCGGGGATATAAGGGGAGCTAATCTGGTGTGTTCTGCGAGGCCACATACGCCTTGAGCGTTTCGATAGTGGCCCCGCCAGCACTGCAAGCAA
>NZ_PQLN01000098.1:0-15739 GCF_002919855.1 Aeromonas sp. ASNIH8
CCTAAAATGAAAGAAGCCAATGCGGTCTTGTTGATGGATAAATTTATCTACTACCTGAAGCAACACCGCTTATATACCCGCACACTTGGAATTATTTGAGTCTCTAAAAATGAGGGGATCTCTGAGGGGTTTACCAGCACCTTTGGCGTGCTGGCCGCGACTCTGGGGTCTGCCGTCGGGCTCGGCAATATCTGGAAGTTTCCTTATCTGACCGGTGAGAACGGTGGCGCCGGTTTTCTGCTGGTCTATGTCATCGCCACCCTGCTGGTGGGATTGCCGGTGATGATCTCCGAGATCATGCTGGGGCGCGAGGCCAGGACGGATGCGGTCAGCGGGCTCATCAAGCTGGCTCCGAAGGGGCAACCCTGGTGGCTGATCGCCGCCATGGGGGTGAGCGCGGCCTTCCTCATCATGTCGTTCTACTCCGAGGTGGCGGCCTGGGTATTTGCCTACATCTTCAAGGCGGCCAGCGGCGAGATCCTCTCCACCGATCCCGCCGTCACGGGTGCTGCCTTCAATTCACTCATCACGGATCCCTTGCAGAGTCTGCTCTGGCAGTGGCTGGTGCTGGCCCTGATGGGGGGGATCTTGCTGATGGGGGTCTCCAGGGGGATCGAAGCGGTCACCAAGCGGTTGATGCCACTGCTCTTCATCCTGCTGCTGGTGATAGGCGTGCGCAGCCTGACTCTGCCCGGAGCGAGCGAAGGACTGCATTTCCTGTTCTCGCCGGATTTCTCCAAGGTGACCGCAGGCGTCGTGCTGACGGCCATGGGGCTGGCGTTCTTCAAGCTCTCCATCGGGATGGGCTGCATGATGACCTATGGCAGCTACTTTCGGGACGATCAGCACATCCCTCTCACCACGGTACGGGTGATGTGCGCGGATCTCTTCGTCTCCATGCTGGCGGGGATCGCCATCTTCCCGGCGGTCTTTGCCTTTGGCTTCGAGCCGAGCGCAGGCCCCTCCCTGCTGTTCATCACCATACCCGCGGTGTTTGCCAGCATCCCGTTTGGACACCTCTTCATGGTGCTCTTCTTCGTGCTCTCCGCCATCGCAGCCACCGGGGCCATGCTCTCCATCCTGGAGGTGCCGGTCTCGGTGCTCTCCGAGCGATTTCACATGAGCCGCACAAGGGCGACCCTGATCAACCTGCTGGTGCTGGGAGCGGTCGGCTCGACCTGTGCGCTCTCGAGCAGCACGCTGGCGGATGTGCAGGTTGGCGGGAAAACCTTCTTCGATCTGTTCGACTTCGTCTCTTCCAACGTGCTGATGCCCCTTGGCGGCATTTTCCTCTGCCTCTTTGTGGGCTGGGTATGGGGATTCGAGCGGATGACGACGGCGCTGACCAATGGGGGCAAGCTGGCGCTGCCCATCCTCAGCCCCCTGTTTTTCATCATCCGCTATGTGTCGCCGCTGCTGATCCTGGTAGTGATGCTCAAGGGGCTGGGGCTGTTCTGAGCCGCGTAACCCGAAACAAAAAAGCGCCTATTGGCGCTCTTTTTGTCTTTTACCCCGATATGCCTTCATATCAGGCAGAGTCGTGACAGCTCCTCCTTGAGCTGCTCCAGGTTGCGCTCGACACAGGCTTCCCCCTCGTTGATGGCGTCGCTCGCGCGGTGGAAATCCATGATGGAGAGGTTGCCAAGGCGCGGGCAGAGCTGGATCTCGGGGGGATCCCCGGCCATCCGGGCACGGGTGATGCGCTCCTGCATGATGTTGATGGAGCCCGTCATCACCCCCCACATGCCGGGGGTACTGGGTTCGCGCTCGCCCCGGTTCAACCACTGGCTGAGCAGCCCCCCCTGCACGGGCTCGTCCGGTTCGTCGGTCCAGGGCTGGTGCATGTCGGTGTTGAGGTTGACGGCGATCACCACCTCGGCTCCCATGGCGCGGGCTAGGGAGATGGGGACCGGGTTGACCACGGCCCCGTCCACCAGCCAGCGCTCCTCCACCCGGGTCGGGGTGAGCAGGCCGGGCATACCGCAAGAGGCGCGCACACACTGGCGAAGCGGTCCTTCCTGCAACCAGATCTCGCGACCGGTATCGAGTTCGGTGGCGACGCAGGCAAAGGGCAGCGGCAGGCTTTCGATGGCGGGATCCCCCAGATGGCCGGCGGCGATGCCAAATACCTTGTCACCGCGAAACAGGCCGCCGGAGAGGGCAGGATCGAGCAGCCCCATGACCTGCAGGCGGCTGAAGCCGCGCACCCAGCTCTCCAGCTTGTCCAGTTCACCAGCGGCATAGGCGGCGCCGACAAAGCTGCCGATGGAGCAGCCAGCCACCAGATCCGGCTTGACGCCCAGTCGCTCCAGGGCACGGATGATGCCGATGTGGGCCCATCCTCGGGCCGCACCGCTACCCAGGGCCAATCCCAGACGGGGTTTTCGTGACACAGTTGCGTCTCCTGACATGAAGTGGGAGTCCAGCTTACTCCGGCTTCTCCTGTCCGTCATCCCGCCACGCTTCGCTGCGATTGCGGCCGTTGGCCTTGGCCTGATAGAGGGCGATATCGGCGCGGCGGATCACCTCCTGCAAGGAGATGGCCGGTGATTGACGACAGTGGCCCAGGCTGACGGTCACCTTCAGCTCGGCCGCGATGGCGCTCCAGGGATGCTCTGCTATGCACAGGCGAAGCCGCTCGGCCAAAGGGGCCAGAGGGATCGCTTCATCGGTGACGAGCAGCAGGAACTCCTCGCCGCCCCAGCGGATCAGGTGGCACTCCCGTGTCAGCAGGGACTGGCAGAGCTGCACCAGACGGATGAGGACCTGATCGCCCACCCCGTGGCCGAAACGGTCGTTGACCTGTTTGAAGTGATCGCAGTCAAACATGATGGCGCCGATGCGTTGGCGGCCTGCCAGGGCCTGGCGGTGTTCGAAGGCATCGAAGTAGTGGCGGTTGAAGGCGCCGGTCAGGGCATCGTGGCGCGACAGGTAGTTGAGGCGCCGGTTGAGGCGCTGGGCACGCAGGCTGGAGACGGTCGCCACCACCAGACAGAGAATGGTGATGAGCGCCGTCGCCGATTGCCACAACAGCGTCTGCAGCAGAGGCAGCAGCGGGATGCGATGGATGAGGGAGAGCGGTGTCTCCGGGATGGGATAGACGAGCTGCAAGGCGCCCTGTTGCCACTCATATTCCGCTGACTGCGCCGTCCTGACCGGGGGCGGCGCGGTACCGGACTGGCTGCTGGCGAGGATCTGCTGATGGGCGTTGAGCAGGAACAGGGTGCCAATCCGGGGGGCGAGGCGGTGCAGGGTCTGCGCCAGCGTGACGGTCTGGATGTCGATGCTGAGCAGGCCAATGATCTGGCCGCCCTGGGTAATGGGCTGGGAGAGGGTGATCATCTGCCCCCGTCCGGCAAAATCCTGGTAGGGGCGCGAGAGCATGGCGTGCTCCAGGTGGGGATGCCTGGCCATCGCCTCCTGCCAGTAGGCCTTGCTGTAAATCACGGGATCGAAGCGAAACTGGCTGGATGGCACCCAGGGATAGAGGTAGATGAAATTGTCCGTACCGGTGAAGTAGATCCAGGCCACGTCCCTGTCCAGCAGCTTGCTGGCCGTGGCGAGCAGGGGGGAGAGGCTGAGGGCGAGATGTATTCTGGCTTGCCGCTCGCTGCCGTCATGGGGCAGCGGGCCCTGCCCGGTCAGGTTGCCGATGAGGGCGGGGGGCAGATCGACAGGGATGCGATCCAGATTGATGCCGTGCTCCCCGTCGGATTGCAGCGCCTGATAGAGCTGGCGAGAGAGCACGGACTGGGGATTGCTGCGCAGGCGCTCCTCCGCCTGGCCGCGCATGGCCTCAAGGAAGGTCTCCATCCGCTGGTGCTGGCTGCTGAGCTGGGTCGCGGCGTTGATGGTGTCACGCTTGTTGATCTCGGTAACCTGGCGAAACGCATGTTGCAGGGCGAGCAGCAACAGCAGCAGGCCGAGGCCCAGCAGCAGCCACTGCAATCGGTATCTGGCAAAGGCGGGGGAGGGAATGGACATGGGCGTACCGGAAGATGGCGAGAGTCGGCATCAGTGTAAGGCAGAACCCTGACGCGCGTGCCGACAAGATGCGTTTTTGATGATCTTCTCACCGGACTGTTACGTTTTGTCACATTTATACATAGTCACGGCATAGTCAGGGGGTAACATGGTGCCATCCTTGATGAAGCTATCTCTTCTTCCTCTCTCTTTGACTGCATGGATCTTGTGATGAAAACGCGCGTGTGGCTGTGGCTTTTCCCTCTTCTTCTATTGCTGGCGGCGGGCGCCTGGCATCTGCGGCAGGCTGAACCCGCCAGCAAGCCAGCACCAAGAGAGATCAATATCAGGGCCGAAACCGTCAGGCAGAGTCTGGCCGAGCCCTCCATCAAGCTGGTGAGCAAGCTTGCGGCCAATCGCTCCGTGGCCATCAGCCCCGAGGTGACCGGCCGCATTGCCACCATCGCGGTGAGCTCCGGCCAGCAGGTCACACAGGGGCAGACCCTGATCGCCCTGGATGCGGGCAAGCAGCAGGCGGAGCTGGCCGAGCAGAGCGCCAGCGTGCGCGACGAGGCTCGCAAGCTGCGGGACATGCGCAAGCTGGTGGCGCGAGGCGCCGTCACCACCTCGGAGCTGGAGGGGCAGGAGGCGACTGTCGCCCAGGCCCAGGCCCGGGTCGATGCGGCCCGTTACGAGCTCTCCCTGCGCACCCTGGCCGCCCCCTTCGACGGCACTGTCAGCCTCATCGATCTCAGCGAAGGAGCCCTGGTCAACAGCGGCGACGTGCTCTTGCATCTGGACGAGCTGGCAAAACTGCGGCTCGATCTGGCGGTGCCCGAGCGCTACCTCTCCCTGCTGCGCCCCGGCATGGCGGTGACGGCAACCAGCTCGGCCTGGCCGGATCAATCCTTTTCCGGCGTGCTGGAGACCCTCGACAGCCGGATCTCCAGCGACACCCAGAACATCAAGGCCCGCGTCATCCTGCCCAACACCGGTGGCCAGCTGCGTCCCGGCATGCTGATGAACGTGGATCTCTCTCTGCCACCCCAGAAGATGACCCTGATCCCCGCCCAGTCGGTGGAGTATGCCGGCGAGCAGCGCTTCGTCTATCGCCTGGAGGCGGACGGACGGGTGAAGCGCGTGCCGGTGGAGCTTGGCGACACCCATGGCGAGGCCGTCTGGGTGCTCAAGGGGTTGAACGTCGGCGATCGCATCGCGGTGGAGGGGCTGGTCAATCTGCGCGACGGCGCCCAGGTACGTGATCTGGGCGAGGTGAAAGGCTGATGTGGCTCTCCGATATCTCAGTACGCCGTCCCCTGGTGGCGGTGGTCATCAGCGCCCTGCTCACCGTGTTCGGCCTGGTGGCCTTCAGCAAACTCACCGTGCGGGAGATGCCGGATGTGCAGACCCCGTCCGTTTCCATCACCACCACCTATGAGGGGGCGGCCCCCGAGGTGATGGAGAGCCAGGTCACCAAGCCCATCGAGGATCAGCTCTCCGGCATCAGCGGCATCAAGAACATCAACTCGGTGACCCGCAAGGGGCGCTCCTCCATCACGGTGGAGTTCAAGCTCGGCTGGAACATGCTGGAGGGCACCTCCGACGTGCGTGACGCCATCTCCCGGGCCAGACCCAAGCTGCCAGACGGGGCGGACGAGCCCATGGTGACCAAGGACAACGGCAACGGGGATGTGGCCATCTGGCTCAATTTCAGCAGCACCCAGATGGACCGTACCGCCATGACGGATTACGCCAATCGCATGCTGGTGGACCCCTTGAGCCTGGTGGACGGGGTAAGCGAGGTCTCCCTCTCCGGGGACCTGACCCAGGTGATGTACGTGCGGCTGCGCCCCGCCGACATGGCGGCCCGCGGCATCACGGTGGCCGACGTGCAGGATGCCCTCAAGCGGGAGAACATCGAGCTGCCGGGCGGCGAGATCCGCAACAACACCATGACCATGGCGGTGCAGATCGCACGGCTCTATCACAGTGCGGAAGATTTTCGCACCCTGCCGGTGAAAACTGCCACCAATGGTCAGAGCATCTATCTGGCGGACATTGCGGATGTGGAGGTGGGGGCCAAGAACGAAGACAGCGCCTATCAGCGCAACGGCCGCGAGAGCCTGGGGATTGGCATCGTCGCCCAATCCACAGCCAACCCCCTGGCGGTGGCCCAGGGCATCGAGAAGAAGCTCGTGGAGATGCAGCGCTTCCTGCCGGAGGGGGCTACCCTTGAGGTCGACTACGACTCCACCATCTTCATCAAGCAGGCCATCGACGAGGTGTATGAGACACTCGCCATCTGCGCCCTGCTGGTGGTGGCCGTGCTCTATCTCTTCCTCGGGCAGGGGCGCACCACCCTCATTCCGGCCATCACGGTGCCCGTCTCCCTGATTTCGGCCTTCATCGGTGCCTGGTATCTGGGCTTTTCCATCAACCTCATCACCTTGCTGGCCCTCATCCTCGCCATCGGCCTGGTGGTGGATGACGCCATCGTGGTGGTGGAGAACATCCACCACCACCTGCAACGGGGCGAGTCCCCCTTGATGGCGGCCTGGCACGGCACCCGGGAGGTGGGCTTTGCCGTCATCGCCACCACCGCCGTGCTGGTGATGGTGTTCGTGCCCATCGCCTTCATGGACGGCATGGTGGGGCGCCTCTTCACCGAGTTCGCCATCCTGCTCTCCCTGGCCGTGCTCTTCTCCTCCCTGGTGGCGCTCACCCTGACCCCGGCCATGGGCTCCTGGCTGATGCGTGCCGTGGACAAGCCCAACGCCCTGACCGCCACCCTGGACAAGGGACTTGGCTGGGTGGAGGAGCGTTATCGCCGCGTGCTGGGGGCCGTGCTGCGCCGCGCCGTCTGGATGCCCCTGGTGTTGCTGCTCTGCCTCGGCGGCATTGGCGCCCTCTTTGGCAAGCTGCCCGCGAGCCTCACCCCGACCGAGGACAGGGGCGTGCTCTATGTGTTCGTGAAAGGGGCGGAGGGCACCAGCATCGAGCGGATGAAGCGCAACATGCAGCAGGTGGAGGCCGCCATCCTGCCGCTGCTCGGCAAGGGGGTGGTGCAGGCCATGAGCTTCAGCACCCCGGCCTTCGGGCGCGGCGGCGATCAGACCGGCATGGCCATCATCCAGCTCAGTGACTGGGCGGTGCGAGACGAAACGGCCACCGAGTTTGGCCGCTCCCTGAGCGGTCGCCTCGCCGGCATCCCCGACGTGATGATCCGCACCTTCCAGCCGGGGTTCAGAGGCGGCTCCACCGCGGCGGTGCAGTTCGTGCTGCAAGGCTCCGATTACGGCGAGCTCAACCAGCAGGGGCTGGCGCTCAAGGAGGCGGCGGCCCAAAGCGGGCTGATGCAGAGCCCGGATCTCGACTATGCCGAGAAGACCCCGGAGCTGCAGGTGACCATAGAGCGGGAGCGAGCCACCCAGCTCGGCATTCCGGTCTCCACCATCGCAAGCTCCCTGCAGGCCCTGCTCGGCGGCGTCAGCCAGACCACCTATGTGGACAGGGGCGAGGAGTATGACGTCTACCTGCGCGCCAACCAGACCCAGTTCAACGGTATCTCCGACATCAGCCGCATCTATTTGAAGGCCGCGAGCGGCGAGATGGTGAGCCTCTCCACCCTGGCGACCGTCACCCAGGTGGCGAGTCCCCAGCGCCTCAACCACTACCAGCGCCAGAAGGCGGTCACCCTCACCGCGGACGTGGCCTCCGGCCACACCCTGGGGGAAGCGCTCGACTTCCTGGATGGCTGGGCCGCAGATCACCTGCCCACCGGCATGTCGGTGGATTACGCCGGCGAGTCCAAGGACTATCGCGACAACCAGGGGGAGATGGCACTGGTGTTCGGCCTGGCCCTGCTGGTGGTCTATCTGGTGCTGGTGGCCCAGTTCGAGAGCCTGCTGACCCCGGCGGTGGTGATGATGACGGTGCCGCTCGGCATCTTCGGCGGCCTGCTCGGCCTCTGGCTCACGGGGCAGGAGCTCAGCATCTACAGCCAGATAGGCATGATCATGCTCATCGGCATGGTGACCAAGAACGGCATCCTCATCGTGGAGTTCATCAACCAGCTGCGCCAGCGGGGTGAAGGGTTCGAGGAGGCGATCATCAAGGGGTCGGTGCGCCGCCTGCGCCCCATCTTGATGACCTCGCTCACCGCCATCATCGGCGCCGTGCCCCTGATGCTCTCCATGGGGGCGGGGTACGAGAGCCGGATGGCCGTGGGGACCGTGGTCTTCTTCGGCTTGTCCTTGGCGACCCTGGTGACCCTGCTGGTGGTGCCCGCCATCTATCACCTGATCGCCAGACGCGCGGGGATGACGGGGGCACGGGACCGACTGGTGGACGAAATACTGGCCACGGCAACCCCGGCCAGTCCCTCCCCGGTGCCGGGGGCGGTGGTCCCCGAGGGGCGGGACAAACCGGCGGCCTAGCGTGCCGACCCGGATGACAGCAAACAGGGCGCCAATGGGCGCCCTGCTTGTTGATGAGATCTGAGTCTGTCACGCCGACCTGTCGCGCCCGCTCGAAGGCGCCCCTTCCCCTCGCGTTCTGTAGGGGCAAAAAGCCGTCGCCCCCGCCTTGCTCTGCCGGTATAATGCGCGACCCGAATTGTTCCAGGTGGTCAAAATGCAGCCGGTTACCAACCTCTTCTCCTATCCCCGTTACTGGGCCGAGTGCTACGGCACGGCGCCCTTCCTGCCCATGTCCCGTGCGGAGATGGACAAGCTCGGCTGGGACAGCTGCGACATCGTGCTGGTGACAGGCGACGCTTACGTGGATCACCCGAGCTTCGGCATGGCGGTGATCGGCCGCATGCTCGAATCACAGGGTTTTCGGGTCGGCATCATCGCCCAGCCGGACTGGTCATCGAAGGATGACTTCATGCGCCTGGGCAAGCCCAACCTCTTCTACGGGGTGACGGCGGGCAACATGGACTCCATGATCAACCGCTACACCGCCGACAAGAAGCTGCGCCACGACGACGCCTACACCCCGGGGGATGTGGGCGGCAAGCGGCCGGATCGCGCCACCTTGGTCTACACTCAGCGCTGCAAAGAGGCCTATAAAGAGGTGCCGGTGGTCATCGGCGGCATAGAGGCATCCCTGCGCCGCATCGCCCACTACGACTACTGGTCCGAGACCATCCGTCGCTCCATCCTGATCGACGCCAAGGCCGACATCCTCATCTACGGCAACGCCGAGCGCCCCCTGGTGGAGGTGGCTCACCGCATTGCAGGTGGCGAGACCATCGAGACCATGCAGGACATTCGCGGCACCGCCGTGATCCGCAAGGAGCCGCTGCCGGGCTGGCGCGGGGTGGATTCGAGCAAGCTCGACCAGATTGGCCGCATCGATCCCATTCCCAACCCCTATATGGAAGGGGCCCCCTGCAGCGACGACGAGGGCACTGCGCCGATGGAGCAGGAGGCCAAGCCCATCCTGGTGCAGCCCCCTAAGCAAAAACCGTGGGAGAAGACCTATGTCAAGCTGCCGGCGTTTGAGCGGGTGAAGGAGGACAAGGTGCTCTACGCCCATGCGTCGCGCATCCTGCACCACGAGACCAACCCGGGCTGCGCCCGCGCCCTCTCCCAGGCCCACGGCGATCGCATCATCTGGGTCAACCCGCCTGCCTTCCCGCTCGAGACCGACGAGATGGACGGGGTGTTCGGCCTGCCGTACCAGCGGGTGCCGCACCCGGCCTATGGCAACGAGAAGATCCCGGCCTACGACATGATCAAGACCTCGGTCAACATCATGCGTGGCTGCTTCGGCGGCTGCTCCTTCTGCTCCATCACCGAGCACGAAGGGCGCATCATCCAGAGCCGCTCGGAAGAGTCGATCTTGAAAGAAATCGAAGAGATCCGCGACAAGGTGCCGGGCTTTACCGGCGTCATCTCGGATCTGGGCGGCCCCACCGCCAACATGTACCGCTTACGCTGCAAGAGCCCCAAGGCCGAGCAGACCTGTCGCCGTGCCTCCTGCGTCTGGCCGACCATCTGCCCGCACATGGACACCGACCACAGCCCGACCATCAACCTCTATCGCAAGGCGCGCGACCTCAAGGGCATCAAGAAGATCCTGATCGCCTCCGGCGTGCGTTACGACATCGCGGTGGAAGATCCGCGCTACATCAAGGAGCTGGCCAAGTACCACGTCGGCGGCTACCTCAAGATCGCGCCGGAACACACCGAGGAGGGCCCGCTCTCCAAGATGATGAAGCCGGGCATGGGCAGCTACTACAGCTTCAAGGAGCTGTTCGACAAGTACTCCAAAGAGGCGGGCAAGCAGCAGTACCTGATCCCCTATTTCATCTCCGCCCACCCAGGCACCACGGATGAAGACATGGTGAACATGGCGCTCTGGATCAAGTCCAACCGCTTCAAGCTCGATCAGGTGCAGAACTTCTACCCGTCGCCGCTCGCCAACGCCACCACCATGTATTACACCGAGAAAAACCCCCTCAACAAGGTGAGCCGCCAGGGCGGGGACGTGTTCGTGGTGAAAGGGGAGCGTCGCCGTCGCCTGCACAAGGCGCTGCTGCGCTATCACGATCCGGCCGGCTGGCCGATGATCCGCGAAGCCCTGCTGGAGATGGGCAAGGGCCACCTCATCGGTAACGGCCCCGACTGCCTGGTGCCGCCGGAAGGCCGCGGCGAGGCCAAGGCCGAACGCAGCCGCAGCAAGGGCCTCAAGCCCGCGTTGACCCGTCATAGCAATATCGTGCATCAGCGCGGCAATGGTGCTGGCAACAAGGCCGGCAATGGTAAACCGGTGGGCACCCAGCTGCAGAAAGGCTCGGGCAACGGCAAGTCTGCCGCACAGGGCGCAAGTCAGGGTAAACCGGCAGGGCAGGGGAAACCCGCTCACAAAGGTAAGGCCCCGACCCGCGCAGGCTCTGCCAAGCAGGGTGCCAAACCTGCCACTCAGGGCGGCAAGCCAGCGGCCAAAGGAAATGGTGCCAAGCGACCGGCAAGGTGAGTTTCCTGATTGGAAAGAGATAGAAATAGAAAAGGCGACCGGATGGTCGCCTTTGTTTTATTGGTTTGCTGGTTGATCTTGATATGTTGTGTCTACCCACAGAAAGTGGGGTCCCCCCCGTTTTCTGCCCTGAAAGTACATAACAATTAAGCTCGCTAGAAGGTGAAGATCATCAAGCGAGGAAAATGGTGAGTGGGCATCAACTCAATGAATTCATTTTTTTAATGCTTTCGCCAATTCGATAGCAAGGTCTTTAACCGCAGCAGCATCCAAAGGATTATCCGCAGTATGTGCCTCCACGGCTTTTCCGAAGTATGAGGGGGTAAGTTGCTCGCGAATTTTTACCTTTTTATCTTCTGGCATGAGTTCAATGAAAGGCCCAATTGATGCAAGTTCGAGTTCAGTTTGTCTCGCTCGGTCGGAGTTAGTCCGATGGCGGGCTGATTCACGAGCCGTATACCAGGCTGGAGCTGTGATCGCGATAGCGTATAGAAGGCGAATTGCAACAGACCACGCGTTTTCGGACGAGAAAGGTTGTCCCCAAAATTTAATGAATGTTGCGCCAGCGACAAGAACACCGGCACCAAATATTGCGACAGTAACCCAGCGCCAGAAATTGGCTTGCGTTGCTTCGGTATTTGCAATTTGCTGATAGTTTCCGGTGACGCCAATATTACCGACGACTTGAACAAGGCGAGCAGCTTGATTGCGCTGATTCTCTAGGTAGTCAATTAGTGCATCGCTCTCAATTTTGGCGTTAGCCTCGAAAGACTTGAACTCCTTTTTCAGTTCAGTAAGGGCTGTTTCAAAGATGGTTGCTCGATCCGTTTCCTTCTGAGCAAAAAGCTGCTCAAGCTTCGCAACAGTGGCGGCGGCTTCAGCTCGTTCCTTGGCAGCCCCTTCAGTAAGCGCACCAAGCTGAACCACTTGTTCTTCGGTTTTGGTAGTAAGTTCTTGAAGCTTGCTGGCTAGATGATCTCGCTGTGCTACGAGCTGCCTAACGGATTCGCGTGATACAGTAGCTTGAGCTTCGAGCAAACTAGAGAGCGAGTCCTGAGACAGGCTCTGAAGCTGCGGTACAAAACCCCAAAGATAGGGAAGTATATTCTGTTCGAACTGTGTGGCTGCATTAATCAAGTGACCTGCATTCTTATTCGAAAGAAATGCAGTCAGCTCACTCAGAGGGGCTTGGATATTGCTGTTAAGTTGACTAAGTGCTTGTACGCTGGTGAGCTCCGCTGGGGTATGATGGAGTAAAGCATCAATTGCGTGGCTCATTGCAAAAACCTTGTCTCGCGCAAACGCGAACTGATCGTTTTCTGCTATGTTCGGCTCTGCGAATTCAGGCTCGCTTTGCATTTGAAGAATGCGAGATAACGATGCTCTTATCGGGTGGTCTTTATAGGCGGATATTGACACTTAGCGTCTTCTCTATAGGCACTGGATACGTAGCGTAAGACAAATGAAACCACTTATGCTAGCAGTCAATCTGATACGACTATCAGAAAATTTTCGTTATTTGAGCCATGTCATCAAAGCGCTTGCATGCGGACGATAAAGCGGCTTGGTAGGGGCTGCTCTGTTAGAGATCTGGGAGGAGAGATCTGGGACACCCACCTTTTGGAGAAATCTGGGACACCCACCTTTCTGTATGGGGCGTAATGTCACCAAATCCCACGCTACCGCCCATGGATTACAGCTTCCAATATGCTCCATTGACCAGCGAGGGCAGTGACCCATCGCAGTTCAACAGGTTCCAGATAGCCACTGTAAGACAAACTAAACTACCCAAGCGAGCCTTAAAATGATGTAACCATCGGAATCACATTGTTTTTTGAACTTGATCAGCAAATTGTGAAATTTGGGGGTATCTGGGAAATCTGGGACACCAACAAAATCTGGGACACCCACCTTTTTGACAGCGGCGTAGCCCTGTACTTGGCTTGAGGTGTCACTGCCCAGGGGGTGAGCCATGACCATTGCCCGTTCACGTCAAATCAGTTTGCAGGATACGCCTTACTATCATGTGGTCAGTCGCTGTGTGCGGCGGGCGTTTCTGTGCGGGGAAGATGCCCACTCCGGCCAGAGTTACGAGCATCGGCGCCAGTGGGTAGTGGACAAGTTGGGCCAATTGTCGCGACTGTTTGCCATCGGTGTGTGTGCCTATGCGGTGATGAGCAATCACTATCACCTGGTGCTCAAGGTCGAGTCGGATAACGCTGCCAATTGGAGCGAGCGGGAGGTGGCCGAGCGTTGGGGGGCGCTATTCCAGTGGCCGCTGCTGGTACGACGCTGGTATCAGGGGGAATCCCTGATTGAGCCTGAACTCGCTGTGGTGCAACAACTGATAGGGCAGTGGCGGGAGCGGTTACATTCCATCAGCTGGTTTGTGCGGTTGCTCAACGAAAACCTGGCTCGGCAGGCCAATCGGGAAGATGGTTGCAAGGGCAATTTTTGGGAAGGGCGCTTCAAGAGCCAGGCCCTGCTCACCGAATCAGCCCTGCTGGCCTGCATGGCCTATGTTGATCTCAATCCGATACGGGCGGCGATTGCCGACCGGCCCGAGCAGAGCGATTACACCAGCCTCAAGCAGCGTCTCGATGGTGAGCAGTCCGCCGCCCCATTGCCTCCGTTGCTGTTGCCATTCGCGCACGAAGCGCGACCCGATAGCCTGCCATATACCTTTGCGGATTACCTGATGCTGGTGGACTGGACAGGTCGCGCCATCCGAGTGGACAAACGGGGCCATATCCCAGTTTGTCTTGCCCCCATCCTGGCGCGGCTGGGGTTAGACGAGGTGCGCTGGCTCAAGCAAGTGACGCTGTTTCGGCGCCAGGGTATCAGAGTGGTGGGTGACAAAGAGCATTGTCAGCAGTTTGCCTGGCACTGTGGCCAGCGACGGTGTCATCAACCATCCCTTTGAGTGATGAATATTTGTGTCATAACAACGTCCGGTATAGCGCCAGCTCATCACCGGTGTGATCGCATCTGAATTGGCGTCATCGATGCCAAGACATTCTTTTTAATCCCCCGAGTTTCACAAATGCCATCGCACATGCTGGATGACGAGTTGTGCTGGGCGCTTGATGAGGGCTTTCTCCAAAAGATGGCTGTCCTGATAAGGCGACACATAATTGGGACAGCGCCTTTCCAAAAGGTGGCTGTCGCAGATAAGAAGAGAAGGGTTAAGGAAGATGTACTATCGGCCCTTTGTTATCAGGCCGTTTTTTCACAACGCTACGACAACGTGGGTGTTGCTTGAGCAGGTGATTTTTGCATCAGTGAAACAGAGTGGGTGATATGGTTCCTCCAATGGAACAATCCGTACACAAAGATGGCTGTCCCAAATAAAAAGGGAGCTTATCTTGCTCGGTCCATGGAGAAGGGGGGAGATGACGACGTCCCTTGGAGATCTTTACGAGAGTCGGCAAATATGGGGATCCACCTTTGGCTCGCATGACCAAACCTGATGCCAAGGGGCGGGTTTGCCGATATCTCGAATGGGGGCAGTGTTGGCAATAAATAACAAGGGCGACCAGTTGGTCGCCCTTGTGTGATGGGCAGAAGCGCGGGCTCTGCCTATGAAGGTGACGGTTATTGCAAATCCGGGGGGGAATCTGGGACACCCACCTTTTTGACAGCGGCGTATCCCTGTACTTGGCTTGAGAGGTCACTGCCCAGGGGGTGAGCCATGACCATTGCCCGTTCACGTCAAATCAGTTTGCAGGATACGCCTTACTACCACGTGGTCAGTCGCTGTGTGCGGCGGGCGTTTCTGTGCGGGGAGGATGCCCATTCTGGCCAGAGTTACGAACATCGGCGTCAATGGGTGGTCGACAAGTTGGGCCAATTGTCGCGACTGTTTGCCATCGGTGTTTGTGCCTATGCGGTGATGAGCAACCACTATCACCTGGTGCTCAAGGTAGAGCCCGATACTGCTGCCAGCTGGAGCGAGCGAGAGGTGGCCGAACGCTGGGCTGCGCTGTTCCAGTGGCCGCTGCTGATGCGACGTTGGTATCAGGGGGAATCCCTGATTGAGCCCGAGTTGTTGGTTGTGCAGCAACTGATAGGGGAGTGGCGCACGAGGCTCTATTCCATCAGCTGGTTTGTGCGGTTGCTCAACGAAACCCTGGCTCGGCAGGCGAATCGGGAAGACGGCTGCAAGGGCCATTTCTGGGAAGGGCGCTTCAAGAGCCAGGCCCTGCTCACCGAGTCAGCCCTGCTGGCCTGCATGACGTACGTTGACCTCAACCCGATACGAGCGGGATTGGCCGATCGGCCTGAGCAGAGCGATTACACCAGCCTCAAGCAGCGTCTCGATGGCGAGCAGCCCGCAGCTCCATTGCCACCCTTGTTGCTGCCGTTTGCCAACCAGCGTACATCGAATGGTCTGCCTTATGCCTTTACCGATTATCTGATGCTGGTGGACTGGACAGGTCGTGCCATCAGAGTGGACAAACGGGGCCATATCCCGGCATGTCTTGCCCCCATCCTGGCGCGGTTGGGGCTGGATGAGATTCGCTGGCTGAAGCAGGTGACGCTGTTTCGGCGCCGGGGCATCAGAGTGGTGGGTGACAGAGACCATTGCCAGCAGTTTGCCCGGCACTGTGGTCAGCGACGGTGTTATCAGCCCTCTTTTAAGGTTCTTCGCGGGATCTTGGGGAAGTGGAAGTTGACAGACAGGGTGCTGGTAAACTGGCTGTCTCCAAACACACCACCACCATCACCCTGCTGTCGCCGTGCATCATATTGATATTGCCTCCTTCTGGCCAGGTTATACCGTCATCTTCTG
>NZ_PQLN01000099.1:0-15242 GCF_002919855.1 Aeromonas sp. ASNIH8
CGCCCCGCCCTCGTGGCAGGCGCCCATGCCCCCTTCCTGGCCCTGCTGGGCAGCGGCCGTCATCTGCTGGAGGCCGGTTGCGGGGCAGGAGAGGATCTGCGCCTCTTTCGCCAGCAAGGCCTCACCGTGACCGCCTTCGATGCGAGCCGGGCGCAGGCCGCCGCCGCCTCGCGCCTGTGCGGCCAGCCGGTGCGAGTCTGCCGCTTCGAGCAGATGCGAAGCGTCGTTCCCTATGACGGCATCTGGGCCAGCGGCTCCCTCCCCTGTCTGCCCGAACACGAGATAGCCCCGGCGCTCGGTCATCTGGCCACACTCCTCAAGGCCGGGGGCCCTCTCTACTGCTCCTTCCCCCACGAGATGGGCGAACCGCAGCCACGGTCGGGGGAATATCCCCTGCAGACCCGGCTCGACGAGGCGGGGCTGCGACGCCTGATCGCTCCCCTCCCCTTCACCCTGCACCATGGCTGGGTGGGGGAAGATGAGGTGAACGGCCCCTGGCTGCACGCCTTGCTGGTGCGGCGCTGATCCGCGAAAGCCCCCGGGGACAGTGACACCTCACGGCATTCAGCCCGTTAACAATATTTAACCCTGAGTTAACCACCATAAAGCAGACAAGATGCGGTGTTTGTGTTAAAAAGCGGCATTAAAATCAAAATTAAATAACAAATCAGACACCAACACCTGGATTCCCCCATGAAACTCGTTCTCAATCTGGTTGCCGGTATCCTCGCCGGCCTGCTGCTCGGTCTCTATGCCCCCGAATGGGTCGCCCGCGTGCTGTTCACCGCCAAGACGGTGATAGGCCAGCTCATCACCTTCACCATCCCGCTCATCATCCTCTTCTTCATCATGAGCGGCATCGCCAGCCTGCCGAAGAACTCCGGCAAGCTGCTGGGCAAGACGGTGGGGCTCTCCTACTGCTCCACCATACTGGCGGGCCTGTTCGCCTTCACCGTGGCGAGCCACCTGATCCCGCACCTGACCACGGCCGCCGAGCCCACCGCCGAGGCTGCCACCAAGCTCGCTTCCTACATCAACCTCGAGATCCCGCCCCTGTTCGGGGTGATGTCGGCCCTGGCCGCCGCCTTCGTGTTCGGCATCGGCATCAGCGCCACCCAGGCCACCGACCTGCGCCGGGTCGCCGATCAGGGCCGTGACATCATCGACCGCCTGCTGGCACGCGTGATCATTCCCCTGCTCCCCTTCTACATCGCCGGCGTCTTCGTCGAGATGACGGTGGAAGGCACCGTCTTCGCCACCCTCAAGACCTTCGGAGTGGTGCTGGTGATGGCCATCGTCATGCACTGGATCTGGCTCTGCGTCCTGTTCGTCGGCACCGGCCTCGCCCAGGGGCGCTCCCCCGTCATGCTCATCAAGAACATGCTGCCCGCCTACTTCACCGCCCTTGGCACCATGTCCAGCGCCGCCACCATTCCGGTGGCCCTGCAAGCCAGCAAGCGCAACGGCGTGAGCGACGGCATCGCCAACTTCACCGTGCCCCTGTGCGCCACCATCCACCTGTGCGGCTCCACCATCACCCTGGTGACCTGCGCCACGGCGGTGATGTTCCTCTCCGAACACCTGGCCATTCCGGGCTACGGCACCATGGTGCCCTTCATCATGATGCTGGGCGTCATCATGATTGCCGCGCCGGGCGCACCGGGTGGCGGTGTCATGTCCGCGCTCGGCCTGCTCACTTCCATGCTCGGCTTCGGTGAGGCCTCCATCGCCCTGATGATCGCCCTCTACCTGGCTCAGGACAGCTTCGGCACCGCCTGCAACGTCACCGGTGACGGCGTCATCGCCCTGTGGGCCGACCGCTTCGCCCGGGGCGAGCCAGCACTCAGCACCGAGCAGGACGCAGCCTGATAGCGCAGGCAATAAAAAACGGGAGCCATCGGCTCCCGTTTTTCGTTGGCGCGAGAGGGCGTCTCAGCCCCGGCGGCGGATCACCCCTTCCTGCATGGTGCTCGCCACCAATACCCCATCCCGGGTGAAAAACTGGCCGCGCACCAGACCCCGACCGCCGCTGGCGCTCGGGCTGTCCACCACGTAGAGCAGCCAGTCGTCCAGCCGGAACTCCCGGTGGAACCACATGGAGTGATCGATGGTGGCCACCTGCATGTCCGGCTCCCAGTAGGAGACCCCGTGGGGCTGCAGGGCGGCGAACAGGAAGTGGAAGTCGGAGGCATAGGCCAGCAGGTAGTTGTGGACCCGCTGATCGTCCGGCACCGGGCCATTGGCCTTGAACCAGGTGTAGCGAAGGGGCTCGTGGACATCCGGGCGAATGGGGTCCACCAGGGTCACGGGGCGAATTTCGATGGGCTTCTCGCACAGGATCTTGTCCCGCAGGGCCGCCGGGATCATCTGTTCGTAGGGACGCACCAGCTCCAGCTCGCTCTTGAGCTGCTCGGGAGGCGTGATGCCGCCCGGCATCTTCGCCTGGTGCTCGAAGCCCTCGGCTTCCACCTGGAAGGAGGCGTTGAGGTAGAAGATGGGCTTGCCATTCTGGATGGCCTTGACCCGGCGGGTGGAGACGGTCTGGCCGTCGCGGATGTTCTCCACGTCGTAGACGATGGGCTTGTTGGCATCCCCGGGGCGCAGGAAGTAGGAGTGGAAACTATGGACCTGGCGGTCGCTTGCCACCGTCTGCTTGGCGGCTGACAAGGCCTGCCCCATCACCTGTCCGCCAAACACGGATCGCAACCCGAGATCCTGGCTCTGGCCCCGAAACAGGCCCTCCTCGATCTTTTCGAGCGCCAGCAACGCCAGCAGCTCATCCAGTACCTTGCTCATTGGTTTCTCCTGTCTTTGTGCGCGAAAGGCTAACAAGCCCGTCCCGGCAGGGCAACCATCCTGATGCACATCCCCGTCTGCAACCACCTCCCCTTCAAAAAAGGGAAGTGTATGACGCTTTCCAGCCCGTACAGAGGGCACTCTGGCCCCCTCCCCTGGCAAGGGGAGGGCTGGGGTGGGGTCAGACGCGATCAAGCCATGCCCGAATAGAGACAACCACCCCGGGTAGATTTTCCATCACCTCCCTGTTGCTAAATCTCAGTACCGTCAGCGACAGGGCCGCCATGTAGGCATCCCGTCGCTTGTCATGACGCAGACCCCGCATGTCGAAATGGCTGTCGCCATCAACCTCAATGACCAACAACCGCCCGGGGCAGTAAAAATCCGCAATGTATGGGCCTATACCTTGCTGACGGCGAAACTTGACTCCGAGTTGCCCAGCCCGAAGCGCCTGCCACAATCGCCGTTCAGGCTCTGTTGGATTGTTTCGTTGTTCACGCCGTTTATCCAGCGTGGCCTCGCGGTTGAAAACACGAACTGGCTTCTCGTTCATGACAGTATTCCTCCGACTATGCCCCTGTCAGCATAACAACTACTCACCCCCTCCCAGCCTCCCCCTTCAAGAGGGGGAGGAGCTTGTCTGGCCCTTTCTCTCCCCTGGGCGATTCAGTCTCAAGGAGCCCGGCAGGAGCAGAAAACAAAAAAGCCCGCACCTTGGGGTGCGGGCTTGTGGCGTGTCCGGGGCGAGCGGCCCGTGGTGGCGGCTTACTTGCTGCCGGTGCCGGAATTGCGGGTGGAGGAGGTAGGCTTGCGACGGGCGGTGGTGGCACGGGCGCGCGGCTCCTTGCCCTGCATCTCCTTGTGGCGCTTCACGGCGCGACGAATTTGGGCGGCCTGCTTGTGGCGGGTGCTCTTGCCATCCTGCTGCAGATCGACCTTGGACTCGGTCTCGTTGGGCAGGTTGACCAGGCCGCGCAGGTAGTTCACTTCGGGCAGTTTCAGCTCCTGCCAGCCGCCGCGGGGGATGCCGCGATCCAGCTTGACGTCGCCGTAGCGGATACGCATCAGGCGGCTCACCTGCACTTCCTGGGACTCCCACAGGCGGCGCACTTCCCGGTTGCGGCCCTCGGTCAGGGTAACGTTGAACCACTGGTTCAGCCCTTCACCGCCGGCCGGCTTGATCTTGTTGAACTTGGCCATGCCGTCTTCCAGCTGCACGCCCTTGCGCAGGCGCTGCAGCATGGCTTCGGTGATCTCGCCAAAGACGCGCACCGCGTATTCCCGCTCCACTTCGTGGCTCGGGTGCATCAGGCGGTTCGCCAGCTCGCCGTCGGTAGTGAACAGCAAGAGGCCTGAGGTGTTGACGTCGAGGCGGCCGACCGCTATCCAGCGGGCGCCATCCATCTTGGGCAGACGATCAAACACGGTGGGACGTCCTTCCGGATCGTGGCGGGTGCACATCTCCCCTTCGGGCTTGTGGTAGGCCAGCACGCGGCAGATCACTTCCTCTGCGGCGCGGGTCTTGACCTGGTGGCCATCCACCCGGATCACGGCGTTCACTTCGACGCGATCCCCCAGCGTGGCGACCTTGCCATCCACGCTGACCCGACCTGCGGTGATCAGGGCCTCCATCTCACGACGGGAGCCTTGACCCGCGCGGGCCAATACTTTTTGCAGTTTTTCACTCATCGGGTTTACCTGATTGTTGATCGCTGCCCGCCGACATCGCGGACAACCTTGGCTCTTGTGGGAAGGCCCCGTTGGTCTCCCCACCATGTTCATGCTCAGCACGGCCTGCCAGAGGCTGACCGTCACCGCCCTCGCCCGGCATGAGCGACAAGGGGGCCTGCAGCTCGGGATCCAGCTCGGGGAGCTGCTCCAGACTCTGCAGGTTGAAATAGTCCAGAAATTCACGGGTGGTGGCGAGCAGCTCGGGGCGACCCGCCACCTCCTTGTGGCCGATGCTGCGCACCCAGCCACGCTCCTTGAGGGTGTTGACGATCTGGCTCGACACCGCCACCCCGCGGATGGCTTCTATCTCCGCCCGGGTGATGGGTTGACGATAGGCAATCAGCGTCAGCGTCTCCATCACGGCGCGGGAATAACGGGGAGCTCGCTCGCTCCACAGGCGCGACAGCTCCTCGGCATACTCCTGGCGGGCCTGGAAACGCCAGCCGGAGGCCACCTCTTTGAGCTCGACCCCCCGCTCGCTGTAATCCTGTCTGAGCTCTGCCAGCAGCAGCTGGACATAGCGGCCGGTGACCGGGTAGTCCGAGAGCACGCTGCCCTTGATTTCGCTCACCGTGAGAGGACGGCCCGCCACGAAGATCGCCGCCTCGATCAGGGTCTTCAATCGTTCAGCAGGCAGCGCCACGGTGGACCTCCCGGGTCCACGCCTCTGGCGCAGCCCCTCGCTCAGTGTAGATGCTCATGCTCCTCCCCTTTCCCCTGACTGGCCAGGGCAAAATGGATGGGCCCCAGAGGCTCCGCCTGCAAGATCCAGATCAATTGCTCCTTGCACAGCTCCAGCAGGGCCAGGAAGGTCACCAGCACCCCCATGCGCCCCTCCTCGGCCCGCAGCACCTGCTCCAGGCGCAGGGTCTGGCCCAGGGAGAGCATGGCAAGGATCTCCGCCATCCTTACCCGGGTCGGGATCTGCTCGCGGCGGATCTGGTGATGTTCAAAATGAGTCGCGCGTTTTACCACACTTTGCATGTAAAGGGCGAGTTCAACCAGAGAAACATCGGGCGCCAATGGCTTCAAGGCACCAAAATCCGGCGCCATGGCGGCGGCGACGAAGATCTCCCGCTCCACCCTCGGCAGGGCATTGACCCGCTCTGCCCCCAGCTTGTAGCGCTCGTACTCCTGCAGGCGACGAATGAGGGTGACGCGGGGATCTTCCCCCTCCTCCTCGTCTTCCAGCTCCGGAGCCTTGGGCAGCAGCAGGCGGGACTTTATCTCCGCGAGCCAGGCCGCCATCAGCAGGTATTCCGCCGCCAGCTCGAGGTTGAGACCCTGCATCAGATCCACGTACTCCATGTACTGGGCGGTGATCTGCAGGATGGGCAGGTTGAGGATGTCGAGCTGCTGGCGCCGGATGAGGTAGAGCAAGAGATCCAGCGGCCCCTCGAAGGTGTCGAGAAACACCTCCAGCGCATCGGGGGGGATGAACAAGTCCTGGGGCAGCTCATGGTAGGGCTGCCCCAGCACGGTGGCGATGGGCGGGGGAAGGGAAGCCTCCCCCGTCGTGCCCGCGGGGGTTGTCAGCGCGGGCACGGGGTCGGCAAGATCACTCAAACGGCGTCGGATCCCCGGCACCGCGGCGACGCAGCACGGGCTCGTCGTCGGAGAAGTCCACCACAGTGGTGGGCTGCTCGCCCAGATACCCGCCGTTGACCACCAGATCCAGCTGCTTGCCGAGCTTGTCGGCGATCTCCTCGGGGTCGAACTCCGCCATCTCGGAGCCCGGCAGGATCAGAGTGGTGGAGAGCAGCGGCTCACCGAGGGCCTCGAGCAAGGCCAGCGCGATGTTGTTGGCCGGGACCCGGATGCCGATGGTCTTCTTCTTCTCGTTCATGAGGCGACGCGGCACCTCCTTGGTGGCCTTGAAGATGAAGGTGTAGGGTCCGGGGGTGTTGTTCTTGACCAGCCGGAAGGCGGTGTTGTCCACCTTGGCATAGGTGGAGATCTCCGAGAGATCCCGGCACACCAGGGTGAAGTCGTGGTTCGGCTCGATACGACGGATGCGGCAGATGCGCTCCAGGGCATCCTTGTTGCCCATCTGGCAGCCCAGGGCGTAGCCGGAGTCGGTGGGATAGACGATAACGCCGCCGTTTTGCAGGATCTGCACCGCCTGGCTGATGAGGCGAACCTGGGGATTGTCGGGATGTACGTAAAAATGCTGACTCATATGCTCTTCTCGCGATAGGGGGCACGCTCGTTGCCCGCTTCATGGTCAAGGGCCCCTTGGCCCATGACACTACCTTAACCTGTTTGACGCAGACTCGCCTGCATCAAAGATGCCGGCCCGGGGGGTCAGCGGCTGGCCAGCAGGCCCGCATGCTCCTCGGGGGTGAGCCCGAAATGACCGGGGTGACCGAGCCACAGCGGCATCCCCTCCTTGGGGAGCCAGAGGTGGCGGCCAAGCTCGGTCCAGTTGGAGGGGAAGTGAAAATCGGACCCCACCGAAATATAGAGATCGTGCTCCCTGGCCCACTGGCCGAGATTCGCCCGCTCCTGGGGGCTCTGCTGGGGCAGGGAGACCTCCATGGCATCCCCCCCGACGGCCTTGAAGGCCACCAGCAGCCGCTTGATCCACTTGGCGGTGAGATTGTAGCGGCTAGGGTGAGCCAGCACCGCCAGCCCGCCTGCGGCGTGGATGGCCTCGATGGCCTCTCCCATCCCGGGCCACTCGGCGGGCACATAGCCCTTGTTGCCCCGGCTCAGGTACTTCTTGAACACCTTCTGCATATTGTCGGCCACCCCGCGCGCCACCAGCACCCGGGCAAAGTGGGCCCGGGTCACGGCGGCGTCACCGGCAAGCTGCTTGGCCTCTTCATAGGTGCCCGGAATGAGGCACTTCTCCAGACGACGCCCGATCTCCTCGGCGCGCGCCTCCCGGCGAGCCCGCTGCCCTGCCAGAAAGGCGAGCAACTGGGGATTTTTCTCGTCCACCCCGAGGGCCACGATGTGGATCTCGTGATGCTCCCACCCGGTGGAGATCTCCACCCCGCTCACCAGGCGCAGTGGCAACTGGTCGGCCGAGATGGTCTGGCGCACCTCCTCAAGCCCGTCGAGGGTATCGTGGTCAGTGACCGCTAACACCTCCACCCCTTTTTCGGCGGCGCGGCGCACCAGATCGGCGGGGCTCAGCACCCCGTCCGAGGCGGTGGTGTGGCAATGCAGATCGAATCTCATCGGCGTGTTTCGCTCTTGTTTGGGACCTGCCTGGAAAAGGCCGGCAAAAAAGCGACTTGACTTGGCCGCGGCTTTATCGTTTTCTGTAGGCACTTCATTGCAAACATCTTTTTACAGGACTCAATCTCATGCAAGCGACTTCCATCCTGACCATCTGGTGGTGGCACACTCCCTGACATGCGGGCGTGTGGTCGTTGCTGTACCTGTAATCTGACAGCAAGTTAAGAACCCAAAGAAAAAGCCCGCTGACCCCAGCGGGCTTTTTTATTATCCGGCAAATGGACCTGTGATGAAACCGACAATTCAGAGAAGCACACTGACATGGCGATGGCGAACTCGCTGACGTGACCCGAACCCGACCCATTTTCAAGAGAGACAGCGCCATGACCATCGGTGACACACAACACATGCAAGGGAAGGCATTATGACAGGCAACAAGACCCGTTTGCCCCTGGGCGAATTCGATACCATCCGGCTCAATGCCCCCTATGTGACAGACCCCCTGGCACTCTATACCCGACTCTGCCAGGACAGACCCAACAACCTGCTGCTCGAATCGGTGGAGATCGACTCCAAGGCCGGTACCCAGAGCCTGCTGCTGGTGGATGCCTGCCTGCGCATCGAGTGCCGCGGCCGCGCCGTGCAGGTGCGCCCCCTCGGCGACAACGGCGCCGCCCTGCTGCGCCTGCTGGAGCAGCGCCTGCCCGCCGTCATCACCCAGACCCGGGTGGCGGACGAGCTGCACCTCGACTTCCCGGCGTCCGATCGGGAGCTTGACGAAGACAGCCGCCTCAAGGGCAGCAGCGTGCTGGACGTGCTGCGCACCCTGCAGCGGGAGCTGCAATGCCAGCAGGGCAAAGAGGCCCTCTTCATGGCGGGCAGCTTCGCCTACGACCTCATCGCCTCCTTTGAAGACTTGCCCGAGGTGCCAGAGGGGAGCAACGACTGCCCTGACTACTGCTTCTATGTGGCCGAGACCCTGATCACCATCGACCACATCAAGCAGAGTACCCAGTTGCTGGCCTGCCTGTTCGGCGGCGAAGAGGATGAGCAGCTGGACGCGCGCTACGCCCGCCTGACCGCTCGCCTCGAGTCCTTCAAGCAGGCCTGTCAGCAGCCGCTGCCTGCGCCGCAGGGCTCGGCGCCGCTGACCGGCGTCCTGGCCGTCGACAAGGGGGACAAGCAGTTCTGCGCCGAGGTCGAGAAGCTCAAGGGCTTCATCCGCCGTGGTGACATCTTCCAGGTGGTGCCGTCCCGCAGCTTCTCCCTCCCCTGCCCGGATCCCGTCGCCGCCTATCGCCGCCTCAAGCAGACCAACCCCAGCCCCTACATGTTCTACGTGCAGGACGAGGGCTTCACCCTGTTTGGCGCCTCCCCCGAGAGCGCGGTCAAGTTCTGCGCCAACAGCCGCCAGGTGGAGATGTACCCCATCGCCGGCACCCGCCGCCGTGGCCTCAACCCGGACGGCAGCATCAACCTGGATCTGGACGGCCGCATCGAGCTGGAGCTGCGCCAGGACGAGAAAGAGGTGGCCGAGCACCTGATGCTGGTGGATCTGGGTCGCAACGACATCGCCCGCATCTCCGCCCCCGGTACCCGCTACGTCAAGGATCTGCTGAAAGTGGATCGCTACAGCCACGTCATGCACCTGGTCTCCCGGGTGGTGGGCACCCTTCGCGCCGACCTTGACGCCCTGCACGCCTACCAGGCCTGCATGAACATGGGCACCCTGACCGGTGCCCCCAAGCTGCGCGCCAGCGAGCTTATCCGCATGGTGGAAGGCAAGCGTCGCGGCAGCTACGGCGGCGCCGTGGGTTACCTGAACGGCGCGGGGGAGATGGACACCTGCATCGTCATCCGCTCCGCCTTCGTGAAAGAGGGGGTAGCCCATGTCCAGGCCGGCGCCGGGGTGGTCTATGACTCCAAACCCCAGGCCGAGGCGGACGAGACCCGTGCCAAGGCGGCGGCCGTGCTGGCCGCCATCGCTGCCAGCCATGGCACCTCCCTGCAGGCCCTCAGCGCCCAGCAGGAACAACACAAGGACGTGAGCCATGACTAACATCTTCCTGCTCGACAACTTCGACTCGTTTACCTACAACCTCGTCGACCAGTTCCGCACCCTGGGCTACCCGGTGCGCATCTACCGCAACAGCCTGCAGGCGAGCCGCATCATGAGTGAGATCGACGCCTGCGAAGGGGACGCCGTCCTGGTGCTCTCCCCGGGGCCGGGCGCGCCCCATGAGGCGGGCTGCCTCATCGACCTCATCAAGCTGGCCCGGGGCCGGGTGCCCATCCTCGGCATCTGCCTCGGTCATCAGGCCCTGTGCGAAGCCTACGGCGGCACCGTCGGGGCGGCGGGGGAAATCGTCCACGGCAAGCGCTCCCTCATCGAGCACAACGGCCATGGCGCCTTCGCGGGGCTGCCGAGCCCCTTGCCGGTGGCCCGCTACCACTCCCTGGTGGCCACCTATGTGCCACAAGAGTTGCAGGTGATTGCCCACTATCAGGGCATGCCCATGGCCATCGAGCAGCGTGACGAGCGGGTGCTGGGCTTCCAGTTCCACCCGGAATCCATCATGACCAGCGAAGGGGCCCGCCTGCTCACCCAGGCCCTCGCCCATGTCACCCGTCCAGAAAGCCACGTGCGGTAAGGAAGAGACCATGCATCAACATCTCAACACCCTCTATCAGGGTCAGTCTCTCACCCGCGACGCCGCCCGCGACGCCTTCGGCCAGGTGGTTCGTGGTGAAGTGGATCCCATCGTGCTCGCGAGCCTTTTGACCGCCCTCAAGATCAAGGGGGAGACCCCGGAGGAGATCGCCGGCGCCGCCGAGGCGCTGTTGGCCGAAGCCCGCGACTTCCCGCGCCCGGACTATGCCTTCTGCGACATCGTCGGCACCGGGGGAGACGGCCTCAACACCATCAACGTCTCCACCACCTCGGCCCTGGTGGCCGCCGCCTGCGGCCTGAAAGTGGCCAAGCACGGCAACCGCTCGGTCTCGAGTAAGTCGGGGTCGAGCGATCTGCTCGATAAAATGGGCATCAAGCTCGACATGAGCCCGGCCCAGGCCCGCCGCTGCCTGGACGAGCTCGGGGTCTGCTTCCTGTTCGCCCCCCAGTACCACGCCGGGGTGCGCCACGCCATGCCGGTGCGTCAGGCCTTGAAAACCAGGACGCTATTCAACGTCTTGGGGCCGCTTATCAACCCCGCCCGCCCCAGCTATCAGCTGATGGGGGTCTATGCCCCCGAGCTGGTGCGCCCCATCACCGAAACCCTGCTGGCACTCGGCCTGAAAACCGGTATGGTGGTGCACGGCGCCGGTCTCGACGAGATTGCCATCCACGGCCCGACCCAGGTGGCGGAGATCCGCGACGGCGAAATTCGCGAGTACTTGCTCACCCCGGCGGACTTTGGCCTCGACACCTACCCGGTCAGCGCCATCCAGGGCGGTGAGCCCGAGGAGAACCGCGCCATCACCGCCGCCATCCTGGAAGGGCGCGGCAGCCCGGCCCACAACGCCGCCATCGCCGCCAACGTGGCGCCGCTCCTGGTCATGGCGGGCGAGGCCCCGGACTTTCGGCAGGCCGCCGCCCGGGTGCTGGCGGTGCTGGCAAGCGGCCAGGCCGCCCTCCTCGCCCGGGATCTCGCCACCCTGAGCCATCAGGAGGCATGATGTCAGCCACCACCACAGCGTGCCCCAGGGGCACTCACCCAGAACGCCCGACGGGCAACAGCCAGCTTCGCAAGGATAACGAGATGTCAGATGTCATTGCTCCCCACGCCTTTCTGAACATGGCCTCCATCAGCCAGACCATTCTCGGCAAGATCGTGGCGGCCAAGCAGGAGTGGGTCGCCGCCCGCAAGGAGAGCCAGCCCCTGGCGAGCTTCCAGGACGCGCTGACCCCGAGCGATCGGGACTTCGAGGGGGATCTGCGCCAAGGCTCCACCCGCTTCATTCTGGAGTGCAAGAAGGCCTCCCCCTCCAAGGGCTTGATCCGCAACGACTTCAGCCCGGAGGCCATCGCCGACATCTATGGCCACTACGCCACCGCCATCTCGGTGCTGACGGACGAGAAGTTCTTCCAGGGGGATTTCGCCTTCCTGCCCCGGGTACGGGGCCGCGTCCAGCAGCCGGTGCTCTGCAAGGACTTCATGATTGACCCCTATCAGGTCTATCTGGCCCGCCACTATCAGGCGGACGCCATCCTCCTGATGCTCTCCGTGCTCACCGACGAGGGGTATCGCGCCCTGTTCAAAGTGGCGAAAGAATTGGGCCTCGGAGTGCTCACCGAGGTGAGCAACGAGGAGGAGCTGACCCGCGCCATCGACCTCGGCGCCCCGGTGATTGGCATCAACAACCGGGATCTGCGGGATTTGAGCGTCGATCTCGCCCGCACCCGGCAGCTGGCGGCCAGGATCCCGGGGGATCGGGTGGTGATCAGCGAATCCGGCATCAACCACCGCGCCCAGGTGGCGGCCCTGCGCCACCACGCCAAGGGCTTCCTGGTGGGCTCTTCCCTCATGGCGGAGCCGGATCTGGAGGCCGCGGTGCGCAAGCTCGTGCTCGGCCAGAACAAGGTGTGCGGCCTGACTCGTCCCGAGCACGCCGCCGCCGCCCATCAGGCGGGCGCCGTGTTCGGCGGCCTTATCTTTGTGGCGAAAAGCCCGCGCTACGTGGACATTCCCGCCGCCCGCGCCGTGATGGCGGGTGCGCCGCTCTCTTACGTCGGGGTGTTTCGCAATGCCCAGCCCGCCACCATCGCCAAGACGGTGGATGCGCTGGGGCTCGCCGCCGTGCAACTGCACGGGGATGAAGATGCCGCCTATGTCGAGGCACTGCGCGCGCTGCTGCCGGCAGGCTGCCAGATCTGGAAAGCGGTTGGAGTCACAAGTGGCGAGCCCCTGCCCGCCCTCGACTACCAGGTGGATCGCCTGCTGCTGGATACGAAAGTGGGCAGCCAGAGTGGCGGCACCGGCCAGGCGTTCGACTGGGCCCTGCTGGCCAATCTCGATAAAGCCAGGCTGATGCTGGCGGGGGGGCTCAACCCCGACAACGCCCTGCAGGCCGCCCAGGTGGGCTGTGTGGGCCTCGATTTCAACTCCGGGGTGGAGAGTGCCCCGGGCCAGAAGGATGCGCACAAGATGGCGGCGGCCTTTGCCGCTCTGCGAACCCTCTAGTGACATGTACCAAATTAATGAACTGCGTTTGCCTATAAGCACAAGGAATAATGTATGACCCTGCTCAATCCGTTTTTCGGTGAATTTGGTGGTATGTATGTACCCCAGATCCTCATCCCCGCCCTGCTCCAGCTGGAGAAGGCCTTCGTCGATGCCAAGGATGACCCGGCCTTCGTTGCCGAGTTTGGGGAACTCTTGACCGAGTATGCCGGGCGCCCGACGCCCTTGACTCTCACCCGCAATCTGACCAAGGGAACCAAGACCCGGCTTTACCTCAAGCGTGAAGATCTGCTGCACGGCGGCGCCCACAAGACCAACCAGGTGCTGGGCCAGGCCCTGCTCGCCAAGCGCATGGGCAAGAGCGAGATCATCGCCGAGACCGGCGCCGGCCAGCACGGCGTCGCCACTGCCCTGGCCTGCGCCCTGCTCGGCCTCAAGTGCCGGGTCTATATGGGGGCCAAGGATTGCGAGCGCCAGAAGCCGAACGTGTTTCGCATGAAGTTGATGGGGGCCACAGTGATACCTGTGCACTCCGGCTCATCCACCCTGAAGGATGCCTGCAACGAGGCGCTGCGTGACTGGGCTGCCAACTACGACAGCGCCCACTACCTGCTCGGCACCGCCGCCGGCCCCCACCCCTTCCCCACAATCGTGCGGGAGTTCCAGAAGATGATCGGGGAAGAGGCCAAGGCCCAGTGCTTCGAGAAGGAGGAGCGCCTGCCCGACGCCGTGATCGCCTGCGTCGGCGGCGGCTCCAATGCCATCGGCATGTTTGCCGACTTCATCGATGAGCCGTCGGTGCGCCTTATCGGGGTCGAGCCCGGTGGTCACGGCATCGAGAGCGGCGAGCACGGTGCACCGCTCGGTCACGGCAGCAAGGGGGTCTTCTTTGGCATGCACTCCTACCTGATGCAGGACAAGCAGGGGCAGATTCAGGAGTCCTACTCCGTCTCGGCGGGGCTGGACTTCCCCTCCGTCGGCCCCCAGCACGCCCACCTGGCCTCCATCGGCCGCGCCGAGTATGTCTCCGTCACCGACAAGGAGGCGCTGGACGCCTTCCAGGAGCTGGCCAAATCAGAAGGGATCATACCGGCGCTGGAGTCCTCCCATGCCCTGGCCCACGCCCTCAAGATGGCACGCAGTGAACCGGAAAAAGAGCAGGTGCTCATCGTCAACCTCTCCGGCCGTGGCGACAAAGACATCTTCACCGTTGCCGACATTTTCGAGAAAGAAGGAACCTTGTCATGAACCGTTACGCACAACTCTTCTCCCGTCTGGACAAGGCCAATCAGGGCGCCTTCGTGCCCTTCGTGATGCTGGGTGATCCCACCCCCGAATTGTCCCTGGCCATCGTCGATGCCCTGGTCGAAGGGGGCGCCGACGCCCTGGAGCTCGGCATTCCCTTCTCCGATCCGGTGGCGGACGGCCCCACCATACAGGGTGCCGCCCTGCGTGCCTTTGCCAGCCACACCACCCCGGACGACTGCTTCGGCCTGCTCACCCGCATCCGTGCCAAGTACCCGCAGCTCCCCATTGGCCTGCTGGTCTACGCCAACCTCGTCTATGTGCGACACATCGACGGCTTCTACGAGAAGTGCCAGCAGGCGGGCGTGGATTCGGTGCTGGTCGCCGACGTGCCGGTGCAGATGTGCGCCCCCTACAAGGCGGCGGCCGACAAGTTCGGTATCGACAGCATCTTTATCGCCCCGCCCAACGGCGACGCCGAGACCCTGAAACAGGTGGCGGAACTTGGCAGCGGTTACACCTATCTGGTGAGCCGCGCCGGTGTGACCGGTGCCGAGACCAAGGCCGGCATGCCGGTGGATGGCCTCATCAACACCCTGCGCGAGTTCAAGGCCCCCCCCGCCCTGCTCGGCTTTGGCATCAGTGAACCGGCTCAGGTGCGTGAAGCCATTGCCGCCGGTGCCGCCGGTGCCATCTCCGGCTCCGCCGTGGTGAAGATCATCGAGACCCACCACAAGAACCCGGAGCATATGCTCACCCGTCTGAAAGAGTTTGCGGAAGGGATGAAGGCCGCGACCAATCGATAAGGGGCGCACTGGCCAAATGCCCTTGGCCGTGAATGATACGGCTGCGTATCCGCCTCAGCCATAATGATATCAGCGTACCAAAGGGAGCCTAACCGGCTCCCTTTCTATTTCGTATTTGTTGTGATCATCAACATCGTTGTACCGTTTCTTGGGAAGGCAATAGGAGAAGAACCTCAGAGATCCCCTCATTTTTAGAGACTCAAATAATTCCAAGTGTGCGGGTATATAAGCGGTGTTGCTTCAGGTAGTAGATAAATTTATCCATCAACAAGACCGCATTGGCTTCTTTCATTTTAGG